>DASVMC010000632.1:0-11742 GCA_036384555.1 Niabella sp.
CCTGCTGCGCAAAGTTTTTGGCGGTGTTACCGGCAATTACTGGTATTACCGGCTTCATTTTGGGGAAGTGGATCTGTATACCTGGGAATACAAAAGAATGAGCGCCATGCGCAGCTTGTCTGCCGCTACCCGTTCCAGCAGGAACGGACTTATGTCGATGCTCGTTTCCCTATGCACCCGCTTGGAGCAACGGATGGTGAAGCAGGATGTGTTCTGCCGTGAAATTTACTTTTTTGCCAGTTATTATAACGATGCACCCTGGAAAACCTCCATAAAGCCGGGCCAGCCCTTACAGGATGCACTGGAAATGATCCGTTATATTGAATTAAGGATGACAGAAACGGAAAAACAGCTCCCCGGTAAAAAGATCTTCCGCAGCAATATGATGGCAATGGGCGTCGTTATCGGTGATTTTATAAGCGCAGCTCATTTACAATACAATCTGTTTGATAACCGTATACAAAAAGACAAGCTGCGGAAAGTAATGTATGCCATTAAAGACCGGTATGGAAAGAACAGTGTACGTAAAGCTTCGGAAACCATACAACCCGGACAAATGAAAGATGCCATTGGCTTCGGGTCGGTAAAAGATCTTTATGAGAGCGAAGGCAGTTCCGGTTTTAACGCCTTTTTGCTGGAGGATGATCCAGAAATGGCCAATCCGACCGAAGCTTTTTAACCGGGCACGGGGTTTTGGTAAAAAGCGTTCCAGAACCTGCACGGTCCTAATGATTTAAAAACGGCTGTCTGCTGATAGTACTAATAGCCGTCAAATCCGGTTCCTATGCTTTGGATAATGCTTACCGGCAGCAGTTTGCAGATCCTGAATGAACGATGACGGCCCTATTTTAGTAAACCGGTGTTTCTGCCCCTGCGCCTTTCTGCTGAAAAAATTAAAGCGCCCCTTCCGGAGCGCTTTAAAGCTATGTATCTATAGGATCTTAAGACCTTATAAGCTGATTTATCCCAGAGCAACCCTTTTAAATTCAGTAACTTTTACATCACCGCTTTCTTTCAAATAATCTGCTACGGATTTGCCGGCATCTTTTACAAAAGCCTGAGCCGTTAAGGTTTGCTCTTTGAAGAACGCACCCAGCTTTCCTTCAGCAATTTTTGCAAGCATTTCTTCCGGTTTGCCGGCCATTTTAGGATCTTCTTTCATGATGTCCATAATTACAGCCTTTTCGCGGGCTACCACATCAGCCGGAACACTGGCTGCATCTACAGCAACCGGGCTTAATGCCGCTACCTGCATGGCAATATCCTTACCTACTTCTGCATCAGCTTTATCCAAACCAACCAATACCCCGATGCGATAAGCCCCATGGATATAAGAAGCTACGTAAGGAGCGCTTATTCTTTCAAATTTGGTAATACCGATCTTTTCGCCAATCGACGCCAGTTTATCATTTACCAGGTCTGCTACTTTTGCACCATTAATTTCAGCCGCATTTAATTCGTCAATGCTTTTTACATCGTTGGCAATAGCTGCATCAGCAATGCTCTTTACAAAAGAAACAAAGTCTTCGTTTTTAGAAACGAAGTCCGTTTCACAGCTCAAGCACACAACGATACCGGATTTGTTGTCAGCAGTTGTCTGCGCGATCACAACACCTTCTTTTGCTTCACGATCACTTCTTTTCGCAGCTACTTTCTGGCCTTGTTTGCGCAGCCAGTCAATAGCAGCTTCAAAATCGCCGTTTGTTTCAGTCAATGCTTTACGGCAATCCATCATACCAGCACCAGTAGCCTGGCGTAATTTATTAATGTCTTGTGCGGTTATTGTAACTGTACTCATTCTTTTTTATTTAAAGCCCGCCTGACCGGTCGGGCAGGTCTGAGGTCCAGGACCTGAAGCTGTTGCAGATCAAATCCTTTTACCCCATAAATTGATAATTTTATTTGTCCCGGCTGTAGTGCCTTTAGCGGCTTCCTTGCGTCGCACACTTCTGCCCTAATGCTCTACTAAAAATCACCATCAACAGCCGTTGATCTGTGGCCTGATATCGAACAGTAAACCAGGAATATTTTTATCTTCTTGGTGCGCCGCTTCTTGATCCGCCACCGGTAGTTGTTCTGCGGCGTTGACCAGCACCGGCACCCGGAGTACCTGTACTACGACCGCGACCACCACGACCCGCTTCTGCTTCTGCTTCTGCCTGTAATTTTGCAGCTTGTTTTTCTTTTTCATCTGCAAAGTTGTCCTCTACATCCTCGTCTTTAGCAGCTTGTCTTTCACTTAAGCCTTCTGCTATTGCGGCAGTGATATAGTTTACAATGATGGCTATTGATTTTGTAGCATCATCATTGGCAGGAATGGCAAAATCCACTTTATTAGGGTCACCATTAGTATCCACAACACCAAAAGTGTTGATACCTAACCGTTTTGCTTCTGCCAGAGCAATATGCTCATGGCCGATATCTATAATGAATAAAGCGGCAGGTACACGACCCAGCTGAGCGATACCACCTAATACTTTTTCCATTTTATCTTTATCGCGTGTTAACGTTAACCGCTCTTTTTTGGTAATGCTGTCAAAAGAACCGTCGCTCAGCATTTTTTCAATGCTCTGCATTTTCTTTACAGACTTACGTACCGTGTTAAAGTTAGTTAACATACCACCCAGCCAGCGCTCTGTTACGTAAGGCATTCCTACCCTTTGTGCGCATTCTGTAACAATATCTTTTGCTTGCTTCTTAGTACCAACAAAAAGGATCTTTTTACCGCTGCGTGCTATTTGTTTCATAGCTGCTGCTGTTTCCTGCAAACATTCTACTGTTTTGTTCAGGTCAATAATGTGGATACCTTTCTTTTCGGCAAAGATATAAGGCAGCATTTTGGGGTTCCATTTCTTCTTTAAGTGACCAAAATGTACACCGGCTTCCAAAAGTTGCTGTTGTAATGATGTATTGTTTGTATTATTTTCCATCTTATAAAATTGAAAATTAATTTTAAATGTTCATAGTTCCTGGTTAATAGCTCACAGCGATGAACTATGAACCACTGGCCATTATCTTTTAGAGAACTGGTAGCTTTTTCTTGCTTTTTTATGACCAAATTTCTTACGCTCAACAGAACGCGGATCTCTTTTTAAGAGGCCGGCTGCTTTTAAGGCAGGACGGTATTCAACATTTACATCTACCAATGCACGGGCAATACCCAGCATAGCAGCTTCTGCCTGGCCTTTAACACCGCCACCGGTTGCAGTAATCTTTATATCAAATTTATCAGCCGCTTCAATTGTTTTCAGCGGGCGCTCTACCTGATTTTGCAGATAAACCAGGGAAAAGTAAGTCTTGTAATCTTTGTTGTTAACGGTAATAGCACCTGTACCCTTGGATAAAAAAATCCGGGTAATGGCTTCTTTACGGCGTCCTACAGCATTTTTTTGCTTTTCCATATTTATTGATTTGTTCCTTTAAAAGGACTACTTTTTAATGATTAAAATTTAAGGTCTTTAGGTTGTTGTGCCTTGTGTGGGTGAGCGGCTCCTGCATATACAAATAATTTTTTGTACATTTTACGACCCAACCGGTTTTTAGGAAGCATCCCTTTTACAGCTCTTTCAATAACTACTTCCGGACGACGTTTTTGCAGATCAGCGGCAGCTTCTTCTTTACGGCCACCGGGGTATCCGCTATAGGTGTCATATACTTTCTGATCTATTTTATTACCGGATAATTTTACTTTTTCGCAATTGATCACAATAATATAATCGCCGGTATCCACATGTGGGGTATAACTGGCTTTATGCTTTCCGCGTAAGATAGCGGCAATACGGGAACTCATACGTCCTACGGTTTGATTAGTACCATCTACAACGTACCAGTTACGCTGCACGGTAGCCTCGTTCGCATGTTTCGTGGTGAAATGTTGTTTGCTCATTTTTATTTAATTTTTTTAAGTGATACCGGGCTAACCCCCGGCCCTTTTTCTAAAGGACTGCAAAAGTAGCAGAGTTCATACTAAAAACCATGAAAAAAAGAGGGTATTTTTCAAACACCCTCTATAACAAATTGATTATCAGTAAAATTTTTGACATCTTTTTTTAACTTATCTGTATCCGGGCTGTCTTCTTACCAAGAAAGACCGGATCTATGGATCCAAAGGATCTCCCGTATTGATCTGTAAAGAACGGGCAGCGGGGTAAAAGACTACCGTTTCATCCGACAATTTTTTCATACGGTCAAAGGGGAGGTATTTCAGGTCTCTCCTGCATACCCGTTCAAAGTTTTTTCCGGCAATGTATTGGATATGACTGGAGTCACTTACACCTAAAACAGGTTTGTCCGGGGCAATTCTGTTCTCAAATATGATCCGGTTTGCATTCCGGATGTTGGTTGTGGTATGGCGGGCATGGGGCTCTGTTATGATGGCACCGGCAGGAACAGCCAGGCTATCCGTCAAATATTTTTTCATTTGCACGGCTTCGCAATATTTTGTCTGAAAAGGATGCACATACCCGCCGCTCACAATAATAAAAGGTGCTTTCCCCGATTTAAACAACGCGGAAGCCGTTGCACATCTTTCTTTATTGTGCACACTGATCGGTTCATCATTTTCCGGACCTTCCCCAAAAACCAGAATGGCACTAAAAGGGAAGCGTGCCCATTGAACAGACCTGCTCTGCTGATATGGTTGTTCATTTACCTGGTTCAGGGGAATAAACCGGGCAGCTTCATCGCGGTCATTCAGCTGTAATATCCTGAGACAGATGCGAAGCAGCGGTTGAAAAAACAAGCTGTTTGCTTTTCCATTTTCAAGTGTAGCAGCTATAATCTGCCTGACTGAGTCAAAATAAGGCCTGCAGCTGATGCAGAAAGATGCAGCATCCACTTTAGGATACTGCAGTCCCTTATTTTGAAGATACGCGTTGATGATATAATTGATGCCTGCGGCTTCCTCTTCCCATGCTTTTCTGAATAAAGCAGCATCGGTAAGCGAATCACTTAATCCATAAAATCCCGTAGCACGTATACGATCGCTGACCCATTGCCGGATATTCCTGTTCTTTTGATACAGCTTACCGAGCTGCAATGCTATTGCCGCGTCTTCTGCCGGCGTTATCAAAAGCTTAGCGGCAATGCCGGAAAGTTGGGTACAGGAATCCATTGCGTTTTGCAGCAGGGTATACTTTTGTTTCATCAACGCCTGTAAAACGGTGTCTGAATAAACCGCTGTATATGCCGGCGGATACGTTTCAATTGCGTCCAGCAAATAAAAGATCCGTTTTTGTAAGATCTTCGTCTTACCCTGGTAACTGTTTCCCTGGCAATAAGCAAGGGAACTCCACACAAGACAGAGCGTAATTGCAAGAACAGAAAAAGGTTTCATTTTATGATTCACTATTTTGTTTCCTTAAAAATTTGCAGCCGCTGTTCAATTTGAAGCTACTGGTATTCCGGCCGTATATATTTATCCAGGACGTATTGCTGATATAGGAACTGATAGCAGACCGCAAGATCACGCAACTCCTTATAATGACATTCGTACATAAATGGACCGGTATAGCCAATGGTGTACAATGCATCAATAATAGCGGTCCAGTTATTCATTCCTTTACCGGAACAGGGGTAATAATGCAATTCATGAGCACCATCCCCATCTGCAACATGGACGAACCTTAGCCGGTGGCCCAGTGCCAGGATCAATTGCTCCGGATGCAAAATATGGTTCATATCCACAGCACCGTAAATATCCGGCGGCAGCCTGTTGAGTATACTGGTCATTTCCTCAACGGTTCTGCAGAGCGGCCGCTCATGTTTTACTCCTTTCTGCTCCACATACAGCTCCGGCCCGGTCATGTTTTCGATAACACAGATGGCATTGATGTCCTTTACCGGTTTTTCCAGTTCCCGTACTGATTTTATAAGCTGCAGGATATGTGCTTCCCGGTGACCCAGATCGAGGTACCAGCTGGGGTGAAATAATACCACTTCCGGTTGCAGCACCCGGCAGAACTGCAGCACTTTTTTATGGGCGGCCACCACTTTTTTACGCACCGTTTCATCCGTAAGGGAAAGATCTACCCATTGTCCGTAAGCCATATGAATGGCGGCGATCTTTATACCTGCCGCAGCTGCTGCTTTTTTTGCGCTCGCGGCTTCCGCGATCATTTTACTATCGTCCCATTTAAAATCGCCCTTTGTATCAAACCACTCATTCACGCCTACCTGCAGACAGGATATTCCTGCGGATTTTGCATTGCGCATACTCTCCGGGGTAATCTTTGATACAGATATGGTATAGCCAACCGCCAGCGGGCGGGGAAGCGAATCCGGCACAAAGGAGCGGCCTAACGCCGGTACGGCTGCCATCCACATGATTAAGAGGAAAACCTGTTTTGTTTTTTTCACTTTTTAAATATTTATATCTCAGTAAAAGGGCTGCGAGCCCCGTGAATATACTTTTAATTTGCTACCACGGCTATGGCTTCGCCTACTGTGCGCTGCTGACCATAGGCAGTTTTATCTGTAAGGCCGGAACAGGGTGAATCATAATCCGGGTAATTGATAATGCCCAGGTATCCGGTATGAGATCCATTATCGCCATAACCCCTCATTGCCATAGCAGAAGTGCCGCCGCCATCAAAATTCAGCGCAGCCCTGGCATGGAAAAACTGCTGTATAAACTGGGTGAGATCTGCCGTGGTCATGCCATAGTAGCTGACCGGCGGAACATAGCAACTGCCATCATTGAGAATCGTGCCGTCTTCTTTCCGCTCAATACCATCTACGCAGATCAATAATACGTGATTGTTTACAACCGGTAGGGCTATAGCGGTACGGGCAGCAATTATAATGCGCAGCTTCTGCGGTGTAGGCTGCCACGGGGCACCGGGACTGGTGATTTCCACCGGAACGCTGTTCTCAATTAACAGCGGCGCGCCGGACATCATATCTTTCCGGTTTGTGGTTACCGGATTAAAGGGCACCTGTGTCAGGTCGCTTCTCTCTATGCCAACGGTTCCATCATTGTTAACAAAGAACATTCCTGAATGATAGGGCCAGTATTTATCTGAACCGGGCAGGTCTGAATTCCAGAGCGTGGTACCATTTATCCTAAGATAGGCGGCATGACTACGAGGAGGTGTAGGATCTGTTTCATAGGTTGCGAAGACCCCTGTTGATGCAGCCAGCACAGAAAGATCGGCGCCAATAATATCAGTCAACTTCTTTCTTGCACCCAGCGTAAGGTCCGATTCCCTGAAATCAAGATGGTTCACAGAAAGATCTATATCCAGTACATTTATTCCCTGCTTTTTGTTGTAGGGAGTACTGCCTGCAGCGAAGGCTGACGGAAGCCAGAACCGGTTACCATGGTATTGATACCTGGTAATGCCGGGGTAAGGTGTTGTTTGCGACCACCCATGCGTAATCTGCAGCACCCGGGTTTCCGGTATCATTTTCCGGATATTGTGGTTGGCACAATCAGCCACATAAAAATTTCCTGAATTATCGACCGCAATTGAGGTAGGAAGATTAAAACTTGAATAATTGCCAGTGGCATTTCCCACGCTGCCGCTGCCTGCCACTGTAGAAACAAAAAGGCCGTGGTTGCTGATGCGGCGGATATTATGATAACCAATGTCCGCTACGTATATACAGCCGTCATTAGTTACAGTAATACCATACGGCTCCCCGAATGTAGCTTCGCCATTAGGCGCATCCACATCATAATAAGTGCCGGCAATACCGGCCAGCCGGTAAACATTTTTTGCTGTGGTTATTTTACGGATGCAGTTATTTCCCCGGTCGGCCACAATAACATTTCCGTCCAGATCAATAGCCAGCCCTGAAGGATTGTTAAACTTTGCAGCCGTACCATTCCCGCCTGAAAAGCCTGCTGTCGTCTGCCCCGCCAGCACCGAAGTGGTATATGTGCCGCCACTATAGATTATTTGCTGTATGCGGTTATTGTGTGCATCAGCTACATATATTTTGGTGCCATCACCGGTCACCGCCACATCCAGCGGCCAGTTGAACTGGGCAGCGCCGCTGCCGGCCGTTGAACCTGCAATGGTGGTCACTACTGCCGAGGGCGTAATTTTACGGATACGGGCATTGTTCCGATCTGCTACATAAATATTATCCGCACCATCTATTGCCAGCCGTATGGGGTAATCAAATTTAGCAGCCGTACCCGTGCCATTAGCGTATCCTGCGGTACCCGGTGTACCCGCAAAAACAGAAACGATCCCTGCGGGTGTAATTTTACGGATCACCGCGTTATTGCGGTCGGCCACAAACAAATTGCCATGCGAATCAAAGGCAATCCCCTCCGGGGTGTTAAACTGTGCTGTTTGCGGATTGCCGGAAGTTCCGTTAGAGGTACCTGCCGTACCTGATCCGGCATAAGCTACAATATTAAAGGCCGAGTCGTTTGCAGCAACAACCCCCGCAAGCTTCTGTGCGGGAAGCCTGTCTGAAAGAGACAGCTGTTGCGGCGGATCTGATACAAATGTTTTTTTGCAAGCGGGCATAATACTTACTGCCAGCAGCAGGGTCATTATTGTCGTTTTCATTACTTGCTTTTTTATAGTTTGACTGAATAGTATTTTAATTGAAGTACCGCATCGTACGGTTTTTCCTTCACCTGTTTTTGTTTACGCTTTTTTGGCAGCCACTGTTACACCCCCAGCTCCCGGAGGCTGTCATGATCTGTTCACTACCCTACCATCCCGGGTTTTGCACAAGACTTTTGTTCAATGTAAGATCCTCTAAAGGAATAGGGTAATAGTAATCCCTGGGTTCCTGAAACTGGATTTTATTCCTGTAAGGATAAAAATTTCCCGAGGTGCCGTTGGTTAACGGCCGCTGGCGGATATTGATCTTAGAAGCAACACCTGCCGGCGCTCCGGAGGCATCCCCGTCGTAAAGATACACGTCCGGTTTGCCGTCGTTATTAAAGTCAAATGCGCCTAAACGCGGAAAATAAATGCCCAGCATCGGCTGCTCCAGCTTTTTACCGTTTTTCCATCGCATCAGGTCGTCCCACCGCTGGCCTTCATTGAACATTTCAATCCGGCGCTCCCTGCGTATTTCCAGTAATACCCCTTTATTGGCACCGGTAACATTGGTGTATTCTGCACCGAGGTAAGCATCAGGATTGGCATTGACCTGAACCAGATTTACAGGAGGCATCCCTGCCCGGCTCCTCAGCTGGTTAATAGTATTGTCAAGATCTGTTTGGGTTAATGTGCCCAGCTCTGCCTTTGCCTCGGCGTCAATAAGAAGCGCCTCTGCATAGCGGAATAAGATGATGTCATTATAGGCACTGCTGGCGCCCCATTGATCCCTGGTGGCCAGCGCTTTTATTACACGATAACCGGTTGTGGTAATATTCAGGTTCACCGGTTCCACGGTTGTTTCGCCATAGACCATAAAATCGGGACCCGCTACAATCTGCGTCAGGCGCGGATCACGGTGCTGCATTTCCCCGTAAAAGCCCAGCGTATCGTAACCGGTAATATCTGTAAACCGGCTGCCATCAGCCATCAGGAAACTGTTTACAAAATCTTTGGTCGCCCCCCAGGATCCCTGCGTTGGTGAGGTCATCAAATAGGACAGTGTATGATGCGCAAAAGTGGGATTGTAATCCTTGGCCAGAATGGTTTCTGTTGCATCCTGGTCGTTCCGTGCAAAAAGAGTCCGGTAAGCAGCAGCTGCACCTCCGGTCGTAAACAGTTTGTAGGCGTTGGAACTGATGAGCTGCCCGGCTGCATCGGCCGCTTCCTGCAGCCATTTATCGGCAGCGCCCTGCAGATTCAGCTCCGTATGGTATTTTCTGAAAGTGCCTTCATATAAACAGATCCGCGCTTTTAAGAGCAATGCCGTGTACTTCGTAATTCTGTTGAGCTGCACTTCTGCCGGCAGGTTTGTTACCGCATCATTGAGATCAGCAAGCACGGAATCCATGACTCCGGTTCTGGGATCACGGGCTTTATAGAGGTCGGCATCCCCGGCTTCCAGCACCTTGTTATACCAGGGTACATCGCCAAATGTTTTCACCTTGTCAAAATAGAAAAAAGCCCTGAAGAACCGGGCAATGGCGCCATATTTAAGCCGGGCCGCTTCATCCGGACATTTCTGATAATTCTGAAGAAAGAAATTAATAGCCCGCAGATTGGACCATGCCCAGCCGCCGGAGCCTCTTTGTACCGGTACCAGCCTTGTACCTGTAATCTGGGCGGGCTCAATCAGGGATACAACATCATCCGAAGCAGAAAGGCCGTAGGTGGCATCATAAAGATGATAATCCGGCAGCATATCATAAAAATCATTGGTATACACTTCCAGATCGGTAGCGGTATTAAAGAACTGATCCGCATCCAGCCGGTCCTTGGGAGATTGGTCCAGATAGTCTTTATTACAACTGCATAACAATAAAACCGCTCCCGTAAAAAATAATATATTATTCAGTAGATTCTTCATTTCACTCGTTTTAAATAGTTCGGTACCTTAAAATTGTAAATTCACCCCGAATGAAAAAGTCTTTCCAATGGGATAATCCTGCAGATCCGTTCTGCTGACCGCTGTTCCGGGATCAGAAAAATTGGTTCCTGATCCTGCCTGCTCGGGATCTACATATTTTGTCAGCTTACCGAACCGCCATGTCAATATGTTTTCCCCGCTGAAATAGATCCGTAATTGTTTTACATTAATTTTCCTTAACAGCGATTGCGGAAGCGTATAGCCCACTGTAAGATTTTTAACCCGCAGGTATCCTACATTTGTCAGGTAATAATCATTGAGCTCGTACAAATCCCTGTTGGCACCTAACGCATCATAACCCCTGTAAATCTGCGGGTAATACCCATTCGGGTTTTCAGGGCTCCAGGCGTCTGCCACAAGGTCTTTCCGGATAAAGGAAGAGTATGGCCGGTCATAGGTTCCCCAGTAAATAAATCCTGTAGGGTACCAATCCTGGTGCATGACTCCTGCACCCGCAACCAGAATGTCAAAGTTCTTCCAGTCTGCACCCAGCGTAAACCCAAAGGGGAATTGCGGCATGGCATTTCCGATCGGCTTCAGATCCCCGTGATCGGCAAGGGTATAGTTCCCGTTATCGATCACTCCGTCCCCATCAAGATCAACATATTTGATATCTCCCGCCCTGAGCTTTTTCCATTCGGTATTGGTTACTACATTGAATATATAGTTATATACTTTACCCAGATCCTTGGATGGATTGCTAAACTGGCTTTGATAGGCAGCCGCTTCCTCGTCCGATTTAAACTGGCCGTCTATATGATACCCCCAGATCTCTCCCAGCTTTTGGCCGTTCCAGTAGGTGCTCATAAGACCATTGGGATTCGGGTAACTGGTAATGACCCCTTTAAAATTGTACACGCTAAAGGTGGCATTTACATGCAGCGGGGAATGGCTGACCATAAACTGATCATTATAGCCCAGACTTAATTCAAACCCCCTGTTTCTGAGGCTGGCTATATTTTCCTTGGGCTCGGATGCGCCAAAAACACCCGGTAAGGGAGATCCGGGAACATACATACCGGAAGTATTTTTCTGATACCAGTCAAATGACGCGGTAAGTTTGTTTCTTAAAAAGCCCAGGTCTATTCCGTAATCAATGGTACGGGTACTTTCCCAGCTTACCACGCTGGGCAGGGGTGATGGAGGTCCCACATAGTTCAGCTTACTGCCGCCAACCAGCCAGTTGGTCTGGCCAAGACCCAATATCCGGGAGAACGTATAAAGCCCCACATTCTGATTGCCCAGCTT
>DASVMC010000633.1:0-2661 GCA_036384555.1 Niabella sp.
ATATTGGGTTTGAAATCTTTGGGCAGGATCCCGTCCTGCTTCAGCGCACCATAGATATCAAATTTCGGATCGGGGCAGGGGGCAAACCACTCCTGATATTCCAGCCATAATTCACGCTCATATAATTCCCGGTCCTGGGTAAAGGGCGTATCAAAACGAAAGAAAAGGTCTTCGAAAACACCTATTGCCAGCCGTTCTGTTTCCATGAAATGGTTGATGATTTCAATATCAGTATATTGGGCCACCCAAATAGCCAGCTTCCAGCTTTTTAAACGGTCGATCCTTGCCCATTCTTCCCTCAGTTTGTAGAACTCCTGCGCAATAGAAGTAGTAGATGTACTCATAAAGGTATTACGCATTTAACTTAAGCAGGCTGGAACTGGAAACGCTTACATCTCCTGCTTCGGAATTCATGTTTACTTTTCCGCCGGTAAAATTGCTTTCACTGGCTCCGTGCGCGGTAAGCGCTGCGGCCAGCAGATTCATCATTTGTAAGCCGGTTACATTCACCGTTTGCCCGGAGCTGCTGAAATCGCTGGTTGCAGTATGGGCAATATTAGTCGCATCGTGCGAAATATTGTTGGTTGCCGAATGAGCTATATTGTTGGTAGCAATGGTGGTAATGTCTTTTCCATTAATAATAATAGTCCCGTCCTCTTTTAACGTAATAGAGCTTTGACCGCAACTCAGTGATATTTCCTTGCTGCTGGTGCCTGATAATTTTCCCGCCCCATCCATAGTCATAGTGGTGCCATTCATGTCCTGCATCAATACGCTGCCGGCATTATCATCCAGTACTAATTTATTGCCGCTGCGGCTTTGCAGCGCTTTTACATCATTGCCCGCGTTGCCGAAACTGTTTTTTGCCTGACCGTGGTAAACAGCACCTATAACATAGGGTTTGGTAGCGCTGTCACCTTCAAAGCCTACGATGACTTCTTCCCCTACTTCCGGCATCAGGAACATTCCTTTTCCCCCACCAGCATGGGGAGTGGTAACACGGATCCAGGGGGTTTTTTCGGCTCCGTTCATCCAGTGAAATTTTACACGCACACGTCCCAGCCCGTTAAAATCATTGTTATCGGTTACAATGGCGCTTTGGGTTTCGCAGTTGGGATCACTGAAGAGTTCAACAGGAGGGACTTTTATGGTGGAAGGAACTGCCGAAAAATCATTTTCATAATGACCCTGTGCATCTACGTGGTGATTCACCGCAATGATCGTATAATCGCCATATCCTTCCGACTGGCTGCTGAATACGTTATTGCCTTTAACTTCTATTTTTCCGCCAATGGCAACACCCGGGTGCCCGCTTTGTCCGTTAAAACGGACCATGCGACTGCTTTCCATGGCACTGCGCATATTAATAATGTCGTCCTGCTGTTTTTTATTGGTCAGGAACTGGTTGTTCCAGATCTTGGGCTGTGTTCCGTAAACTGCCTGGCCGGCTTTGTACACCTGTTCACCCCAGGGGTTTAACCCGGCTTTTTGTTCTATGCCACTGGGTTGGCTGGTATATACCTGACTGTTCATATAATCCCAGGCCATCATTTGCATTTGGGTAGGTCTTGCCTGTAATGAAATTGTAAACCGGTTCAGGTTACTGCCATAAGTAAGCGGTACGCTTTTGCTGCTGTTGGGCTGGCCAACGACCAGATTCCTGCCGTCCCAGTACAACCATTCCCCATAGGTGCTGGTCAGGCGTTGTAAGAACCGCCAGGCCGTTTCCTTATACTGTACCGTATAGGCTAATGTTTCCCCATACTGTGGCTGTATCTTCGGCTCAAGCAGGTTCTGGGGAAAGAATTTTAATACATCCTGGGCGATATTTTTTATGGCTTTTTTCTCCCAGCTTTTACAATGGGGGCCGCTGTCCAGAACGATGGTAGGGCTGTAACCCGTTATGATCACATCTCCGTGATGCCCCGTAAAGCGGGCCGTTTCAACTCCCGTAATGATACCGTTAAAAAGCAGGCTGCTTTTTACACCCATGCCTGTGACCCTTGCGCCAAAAGTAGCGCCGATCATATCTTTTGATGAAGTGAAGATGCCGCTTTTCCCGTCAATGGCCTGGGCCGGGCAAACAAGTATAAAACTGTGATGATCAAATATGTTTTGGTGTAATGAGAAAGAAGTAAACTGGGCCAGTGGTTTACCATTAATACTGAATACAGGCTGTGTAAGCTGTGCCATAAAAAAGTTTTTTGTCTGTTATGGAATATCTGTACAATAAAAGAACTTGCGCAACTTTCCCGCGTAAAAAGCAGGTCTCTTTAATCTCCGGAAGATAGTAAGCGATTTCTATTCAATAAAATGGGTTTGTTTTATAGAATGAGAAGGCTTCTGATCTGGAACAAAGTTTATACCAATATAACTTGAAAACAGCGTTTTTATTGGGTGTTTAATCATTAATTAATCTGGCCTGTGCAGTGCTTTTATTCCTGAAAAGCTATTTGATCATCGAATAGGTTCGTTTTCAGAAGAATACTTATTAAAATAAAAAACTTCATAAAAAAAGATGCCGCTTCATTTTTTGAAAATTATTTTAAGACAGCCCGGAGTAAAGCGGTTTTTTAAGAAAAAAGGATCGTGTGCGCTGATGAACGGAATACCGGCGCCATAACTGTTCGGGTTGGTATAGCCGGCTTATTGTATGCCCGG
>DASVMC010000634.1:0-4962 GCA_036384555.1 Niabella sp.
TATTACGATTACTGCAGGAGAAAATAATGATAACGGCACTGGGTTCTATTACTTAAATGCAATGCGTATTCAACTGGAATAATGTCGGTTGCCGGTTGAATGGACAGAACGTCATTTAATGAGTATCCTGTACCAGGAATGGCAGTAAAACAAAATATTTTATTAAAACAGGAAAATGTATCTGTAAATCTGTGTAAATTGGTAGCTGTAATTGTGGAGGAGGGGATCAATGTTCTTAATATGCTTGCTCCAGTGATCATTCTGCTTTGCCCCCGCGTTTTAAACCTGGCTGCTATTGGTTAATGAGAGCTCCTAGTATTACGGAACTGAAAATTAATAGAGATACAAACGAACTCCTGTATTTTTACTAATACTATTTGAGAAATATGATTAAAAAACGTACATCCCTAAAGGATATTGCTCAGAAAGTAGGCGTATCCACTGCTTTGGTATCCTATGTTTTGAATGGCAAGGAAAAAGAAGCACGCGTAGGCGAGGCGGCGGCAAAAAAGATCAAGAAAGTGGCTGCGGAGCTGAACTACCAGCCCAATTTGATAGCACGGGGCCTGAAATTCGGGAAAACCAATACCATCGGATTAATAGTTGCAGATATTTCCAACCCGTTTTTTGCCATGCTGGCCCGGAATATAGAACTGGAGGCACAAAAGAACGGGTATACGGTATTATTCGGCAGTAGTGATGAACAGCTGGAAAAGTCACAGAACCTGATCAATACTTTTCTGAACCGGCAGGTAGATGGATTGATCATTACGCCCGTAGCCGGCTCCCAGCAGCAGATAGAGGAGCTGAAAAATAAGGGAGTGCCTTTCGTTTTAATGGATCGCGGTTTTAAAGAAGTAGATACGAATGTTGTTGTTACCGATAACCATGATGCCATGTATGCTGCAGTAACGCTGCTGATAAAGAATGGGTACCGGAAGATCGGGATGATCGCGTATGATACATCCCTGACGCATATGAATGAACGTATCACCGGGTACCGGGATGCGTTAAAAGCGGGAGGCATCCGTTTTCATTCCAGGTGGCTGATGAAAGTGCCCTACCAGAACTATAAAGAACATATTGCTGCATTGCTGGAGCAGTTACCGGATACCGCCAATAACGGCATTGATGCATTGGTATTTGCAACCAATAGCATCTCTGTTCAGGCATTAAAGGTAATCCATGCCAAAGGAATAAAAGTGCCGCAACAGCTTGGCGTGATCAGTTTTGATGAGAGCGATACTTTTGATTTCTTTTATCCACCTATAACATATATTAAGCAAAATTTACAGGCCATCAGCGAAAATGCGGTGCGCTCCCTCCTGCAGTCTTTTGAGGGAAAAGTGAAGAAACCTATCAGGATCGTTGTTCCGGCTTCCATCGTTAAGGGAGAAAGCAGCGGTATACACAAAAATCGCTAAGATTAAAGTTGGTAGTTTCTGTTAATCCCGTTATATTTGCTTAAACGTATAAGCTTTTTCGATTTGTTTATCAAAAATTGTCAATATGAAAAAAAGTGTTTTCTTGCTTTTAGTTACAGTCCTATCCGTTGCTGTCTGGGCTCAGGATGGAAAATTCAATGGACTGGATATGAACCTGGGTACGTTATCCCGGCTTTCCAATGCCAAAACGCGTTCCATTAGTCCGGAGAATTTTACCGGGGAAAAAGGAAAAGGAGGTATGGCAGACCCGGTAGGGGATAAGGGAAAGCGGAATGTGGCAAACGCAGCAAATGAGGCGCGGGATCTCGGTAAGGGCTGGAAAGTAAACCCTTTTATTATTATCAATCCGGGGGAAACATTTACGATGGCCGATATTGCAGGGCCAGGTGCTGTTCAGCACATATGGATGACACCTACCGGTAATTTTAATTTCTCCATTTTCAGGATCTATTATGACGGAGAGGCTGATCCATCCGTGGAAAGTCCGGTGGGTCCCTTTTTTGGTATAGCATGGAATGAGTTTTCCCCGCTGAATTCATTGGCAATGACGGTGAACCCGGGAAGCGCTTTTAACAGCTACTGGAAAATGCCTTTCAGAAAAAACTGTAAAATTACAATGCAGAATATGGACACGCAGCCTATGCGTTTATACTACCAGGTTGATTATACATTAACGGAGGTGGGTAATGATGAAGGTTATTTTCATGCACAGTACCGCCGCAGCAAACCAGACGCTAATTCTTTGCATACGATATTGGATGGTGTAAAAGGCAAGGGACAATATGTAGGTACTTTTATGGGAGTAGGTGTTACCAATAACGGCTGGTGGGGTGAAGGTGAAATAAAGTTTTTTATGGACGGAGATAAAGATTATGCCACGATTGTCGGAACAGGAACAGAAGATTACTTCTGCGGCTCCTATAATTTTGAAAATAAACGAACACACCAGTATCAGGAATTTTCTACCGCGTACGCAGGATTACATCAGGTTTTACGTCCGGATGGGCTGTATGGTTCCCAGCAGCGTTTTGGAATGTATCGCTGGCATATTATGGATCCGATCCGTTTTGACAATGAACTGAAAGTAACCATACAGGATCTGGGATGGAAATCAGGCGGGCGTTACCTGCCCCAGCATTCTGATATTATTACAGTAGCCTACTGGTACCAAACAGAGCCGCATCAGAAATTTCCCAAATTACCTGCTGTGGATGTATTGGAAGTGAATTAGTGTATAAGAAGCATTGAATTAATAATCGGTAACTTAAATACAATATAATATGAAGTACAGCCTTCTTTCAATATTGGTAAGTAGTGCTGTTTTGTTGTCCTGTAATAATGACTCAAAACAAACTCCCGCAGCATCGGATACTATAAAAGAAAATGAAACCATGGCACACAATACCCCCGGAACCTTTGGATATGACGTAGATTTTTTACGGCAAAAAGACAGCGGGCTGATCGTATTGAAAAGCGCGGATAGCGCAGGCCAGGTTATTATTTCGCCAAAATACCAGGCCAAGGTTTTTACCTCCTCAGCCAATGGCCCGGAGGGCAGGAGTTTTGGTTGGGTAAATTACAAAGCATTTAACGGACCGGTGGATGCACACATGAACGCATATGGAGGAGAAGACCGCTTATGGCTGGGGCCGGAAGGAGGCGTATTTTCCCTTTATTTTAAGCCGGGAGCGAAGATGGAATTCGCAAACTGGAAAACACCGGCGCCTATTGATACGGAAGCATGGACGCTGGTAAACGCAGATGCATCATCGGTAGCGATGAGTAAAGAAATGAATCTGCTGAATTATGCGGGCACTCCCTTGCAAATAAAGGCAGATCGTTCTGTGACGCTGGTCGATAAGGAGGCAGTTCAGACAGATCTGGGAGTGACCTTTTCACAGGATGTAAAATCCGTTGCATTTAAAACAGTGAACAGCATTACCAATAGTGGTAAAAACAGCTGGGATGAAAAGACGGGTGCGCCTTGTATGTGGAATCTGGATATGTTTACGCCCTCCGAAAATTGTACGATCGTGATTCCTTATAACAACGCTGCTACGGGTAAAGTGGCCACCACTGATTATTTTGGAGAAATTCCGAAAGAGCGGCTTCATTATAAGGATGGAACGCTGTTCTTTAAAGCAGACGGAAAATCAAGAGGCAAGCTGGGCATACCTCCTCAGCGTGTTAAAAGCGTAGCGGGCAGTTACGATGCTACAGGCAATGTGCTCACTATTATCAAATATGACATCGATCCGGCAGGCAGGTATCTGAACCAGGAATGGCGCACGGACCGGCAGCCCTTTAGCGGAGATGCCATGAATGCGTATAATGACGGCCCGCTGGCCGATGGAACGCAAATGGGACCCTTTTATGAAATGGAAAGCGTTTCTCCGGCCGCTTTATTAAAGCCCGGCGAAAAGCTGACGCATAACCACAGCGT
Source organism: Niabella sp. (assembly GCA_036384555.1). Taxonomy (GTDB): domain Bacteria; phylum Bacteroidota; class Bacteroidia; order Chitinophagales; family Chitinophagaceae; genus Niabella. The sequence goes on from DASVMC010000634.1 coordinate 3,889, forward strand.
ATATCATTTTACAGGGGATAAAGAAGCATTGAATACGATAGCTAAAAAAGTGCTGGGTGTATCTGTAGACGAAATAGTAAACGCTTTTAATAAATGATGTTAGAACCCTGATGCTGGATGCTCGATCCGGTATCGGTAACCAGCATCCAATATCTAAATTATAATAATGGCAACAAAACAAAAAGGGGATAAAAATAAGTATCCTAAAATAGGTATCCGGCCTATTATCGATGGCCGTTTAGGAGGTATCCGGGAATCGCTGGAAGCTACTACAATGGAAATGGCAAAAGCAGTAGCAGCCTTATACTCTAGCCAGCTCAGGTATCCGGATGGCACGCCCGTGGAATGTATCATTGCTGATACCACGATTGGGGGGGTAAAAGAAGCGGTGGCCTGTGCCCGGAAATTTGAGTTGAATAATGTAGGCGTTTCATTATCAGTAACGTCGTGCTGGTGTTATGGTTCAGAAACGATGGATATGAACCCGGCGATCCCTAAGGCGATCTGGGGATTTAACGGAACGGAAAGACCCGGAGCTGTTTACCTGGCTGCAACACTGGCTGCCCATAACCAGAAAGGATTGCCCTGTTTTGGTATTTATGGAAGAGATGTACAGGATATGGGCGATACAACGATTCCTGATGACGTCCGGGTAAAATTATTGAATTTTGCCAGGGCAGGTATGGCCGTTGCTATTATGAAAGGGCAGTCTTATCTGGCCATTGGCTCTGTTTCAATGGGTATTGCTGGTTCCATTGTTGATCCGCAATTCTTCCAGGAATACCTGGGAATGCGCAATGAATACGTGGATGCTTCTGAAATTTTAAGAAGGATCCAGCTGAATATTTTTGACCAGTCCGAGTTTAAAAAAGCAATGGTATGGGTTAAGAAAAACTGCAGGGAAGGCAAGGATTATAATCGGAAAGAAAAAATAAAATCAAGAAAGGAAAAAGACAAAGATTGGGAATTTGTGGTAAAGATGACCATGATCATCCGTGACCTGATGATTGGTAATCCAAAATTAAAAGAGATAGGCCATGCCGAGGAAGCACAGGGGCATAACGCTATTGTTTC
>DASVMC010000635.1:0-3685 GCA_036384555.1 Niabella sp.
AATACTTTAAAATTAACAGGACGTCCATCTGTGTCAATAATAAACTCCAGCTGCACATAGGCTCTGCTAATGCTGTCCGGAAGGTCTTTTACCAGCTCCTTGCCCGCCTGTTTTAAATAGTCAGCAAAGGCAGCAGCACCACCCGGGTATTCGGGCCATTTAGCTACCGCATCTGCAACGTGGTCAATTTTTCTGTAGGTGGGCACAAATTTAGATTTAGGTCTTTGTTTGGGCAGGAACCGGGGGCTCAGCACCGGGGCATCATTAATGACATATTCCCCGTTATCCTGCAACATCACCACCGGCAGTTCTTTATGCTGTTCAAAATATTCAAAGGCCTGCTCCAGTTTTACGTTCAGCGCTTTATAGGACGGATCGGTGTCCATTGCTTTCTTTAAAAACTCATAGCTTCTCTGAACACTGTAATTAATAGGGAAAATATGTACCGGTATGTAATCCAGGCCGGCACTTTTTGCACTGGCAGCTATAATATACAGCTCATCGATCTGGTCATTTCTGATAGGGATACAGCCTACTGTAGCGCATCCCCCATGAATAAAAATATCCCCGCCGGGTTTTGCCTGGTCAGACAGGATCTTATCCGAAGGGTTCGGATAATTCAGACCTAAGGAAAGATAATAGTTACTGTTTGGATTAAATTCATTAATATAATAAAACCCTTCCGGCACCTGATAATCGCCCTCAAAACGTTTGGGGCCCAATGATCCTGCAAGCGCACAGATCTTATAGATCTTTAACAGCTTGTATTCCTCTTTGACAGTATTTTTTACCCATACTTCCAGCTGGCTGTCGTATTTAAACGCCCTGATATATACATACCGGGCCGGCCAGTCGAGCCCTTTCAGCTTGAACAGGCTTTTCAGGTATTCCCCTTTCCGCTGAAAAGATTCCCTTGGATTCTTGTTATTGACCTGTGCATCAAAAAACGATCCGTAAGAAGCGGGACTGGTATATGCGGTTTGTGCGTAAGTAAAGATGGAAAATGCAAGAATGCCTGCAATAGCTAAAAATAATTTTCTTCCTTCCTGTTGTAAAGCCATTTTATCAATAATAATTCGTCAGAAAATGTATCACCTCTATTATAGTCTGTGATCTACAAATTTAATTAACCTTCGATAGAATCCCGTTAAATACAAGAAGCGATGAATATTTTAATATTTTATTGTAAGATAGCTGCAAAAATAGCGCATATATGTTAAAGAAAATATAATGTATCCTTTAACATCCGCTTCCCAGCAATAAGACGCACAACAGTGCCCGGTGATAATTTATTTTCAACTTATTACAAAGTATTAAATTTGGGATTCAAATGATAGATTTACGATCGGATACGGTAACACGCCCAACCCCGGCCATGCTGCAGGCAATGATGCAGGCCCCAACGGGTGATGATGTTTTCAGAGAAGACCCTTCCATTAATCAGCTGGAAGCTAAATGCGCTGCTCTTTTTAATATGGAAGCCGCGTTGTTCTGCCCAAGCGGCACCCAAACCAACCAGATCGCGATCAAATGCCATACAAGACCCGGAGATGAAGTGATCTGTGAAGCAGAAGCGCATATTTATCAGTATGAGGCCGGTGGCATTGCTTTTAATTCCGGTGCTTCTGTACGGTTAATACCCGGAGACCGCGGCCGGATAAATGCAGCGCAAGTAAAAGCGGCCGTTAACCCGGATGATGTACATAAGGCCCCAAGCCGCCTGGTTTGTATTGAGAACACCAGCAACCGCGGCGGCGGCAGCTGTTATAGTTTTGAAGAATTGGAAAAAATACAATCGGTGTGTAAAGAGCACCGGTTAGCATTACACCTGGATGGCGCACGGCTGTTCAATGCAATGATAGCCAAGAATGAAACACCTGCCCAATATGGCAACCTGTTTAACAGTATTTCCATTTGTTTTTCAAAAAGCCTGGGCTGTCCTGTGGGAAGTGTTTTATTGGGTACGCAGGCTTTCATTGATCAGGCCAGAAGAGTAAGGAAAATTTTGGGTGGAGGCATGCGGCAGGCAGGCTATCTTGCTGCCGCTGCAATTTTTGCACTTGATCACCATGTTGAACGGTTAGTGATCGATCATCAACATGCGGAAAAGATCGCCGGGGCTTTGGATACCTGTCGTTTTGTACAAACTGTTTTACCCGTAACAACCAATATCATCATCTTTGAAACGAAAGCAATTGCTGCTGCTGAATTAGTGGCACAATTAAAAATGCAGGGCATTTTATGTAATGCTGTTGGACCGGACCGGATCCGGTTTGTACTGCACCTGGACATTACTCCGCAGATGGTAGCCACCGTTATACAAACCATTCAATCTTTATAAGAATCTTAAAAAGAAATATATGTTCCCTACTCAAAATCCATTAAAGACAAGAAGCTGGAAAAAGCTGGCAGCACATGCAGCAACTATGAAAGAAAAGCACATGCGTGATCTGTTTGCAGCGGATGAAGAACGTTTTGAAAAATATTCCATCCGTCATGGCGACATTCTTTTTGATTATTCAAAAAACCGTATTACCGATCAGACATTGCAGTTGTTGCAGGAACTGGCTAAGGAAGCCAGGGTAAAGGAAGCAATAACAGCCATGTTTTCAGGCACGCTCATTAATAAAACTGAACACCGTTCTGTATTGCATATCGCATTGCGCTATTTTGGAAAAGAAATGATCAGGAGCGAAGGAAAAAATGTGATCCCCGCGGTACGGAAAGTGCAAAAAAAGATGAGGGAGTTTGCTGAAGCCATCCATTCAGGGAAACACCTGGGCTATACCGGAAAGAAAATAACAGCTATTGTAAATATCGGTATCGGTGGCAGCGACCTGGGCCCGTTTATGGTTACCGAGGCACTGAAGCCCTACACGGTTAAAGGGATACAGGCACACTTTGTATCAAATGTAGACGGGACGCAGATTGTGGAAACACTGAAAAAGCTGAACCCGGAAACCACCTTGTTCCTGATCGCTTCCAAGACCTTTACCACACAGGAAACCATGACCAATGCGCATTCTGCACGGGACTGGTTTCTGAAAAAAGCAAAAGAGGAAAAATATATATCCAAGCACTTTGTGGCATTAAGCACTAATGAAAAAGAAGTACGGAAATTCGGCATCGATACAAAGAACATGTTTGAATTCTGGGATTGGGTAGGTGGCCGCTATTCACTGTGGTCAGCCATCGGTTTGTCAATAGTGCTCACGATTGGTTATGATAATTTTGAACAGCTTTTAAAAGGCGCCGCTGATATTGATGAGCACTTTAAAACCACCCCTTTCGAAAAGAACATTCCTGTAATTATGGCATTGGTAGGGCTTTGGTATACCAATTTCTTCGGTGCACAAACTGAAGCGATCCTGCCTTATGACCAATACATGCATCGTTTTCCTGCTTACTTTCAGCAGGGGAATATGGAAAGCAATGGTAAGAGTGTAGACCGGAGCGGCAAAAAGGTTTCCTGGTCCACCGGGCCTGTTATCTGGGGTGAGCCCGGAACCAATGGGCAGCATGCTTTTTACCAGCTGATCCACCAGGGCACCCCTCTTGTTCCCTGTGATTTCATTGCGCCTGCTCAAACACACAATCCGCTGGGCGATCACCACATAAAATTGTTAAGCAATTTCTTTGCCCAAACAGAAGCATTGATGAACGGAAAGACCCTGCGGCAGGTAAA
>DASVMC010000636.1:0-4408 GCA_036384555.1 Niabella sp.
TTAAAAACAATTGCTGCGGGCGCTGCAGGCTTATATACGACCCGGTTATTTGCAAATGGTGCAACGCAAAAATATATGGCAATGCAATTGTTCTCGGTACGTGAAGCTGTTGCAAAAGACCTGGAAGGAACTTTGAAGCAACTGGCTGCACTGGGGTATAATGAACTGGAGATCTATGGCTATAATGGAAGCTTCTTTGGCAAAACCCCGGCCGAATTTAAAGCTGTTTTAAATAATACCGGGATGAAAGTGATCAGCTCTCACCATACAACCGGGTTACAGCAAAAATCAAAGGGAACTTTATCAGACGGATGGGATCAGGCTGTGGAGGACCTCCATTCAATAGGTGCCCGGTATATGGCCTGCGCGTATTTATTCCCCAATGAAAGAACCAGGGAGGTATATGCCGCTTTGCCGGACCTGCTGAGCAGCTGCGGAGAAAAAGCTGCCAGCGCCGGGATTGAATTTGCCTATCACAATCATGATTTTGAGTTTGAAAAATATAACGATACGCTCGTTTATGATTATCTGATCACGAATACTTCTGCCGACCATGTAAACATGGAAATGGACCTTTACTGGATTTCCAAAGCCGGACATGACCCCGTTGCATACTTTGATAAATACCCGGGAAGGTTTCCGTTATGGCATGTAAAAGATATGGAAGCTGGTACCGGCGACATTACCGAAGTAGGACATGGCACTATTGACTTTGACCATATCTTTGCGGCAAGAAAAAAAGCGGGATTAAAAAAATGGTTTGTTGAACAGGACGTTAGTAAAGGAGATATGTTCGAAAGCCTTAAATTCAGTCATGATTACCTTGCAAAGAAGAACTACCTATAAAATTGCCCTGGATCATCCTGTTTAAACCCGCTTTCGTACAAAACGAGCGGATTTATCTTCCGGAATGGTATATTTTCCTTACCTTTGCAATCCTTTCACAAGCCAGCGGGAGTGGTGTCCTGTGGTTTAAATTGAAAATCAGCATGTTCTCCCATGCGCATTCAAAAAAAGTGAAAAATTAAAAGATAGTATGAAACGTACATTTCAACCCCATCGTCGCCGCCGTAAAACCGTACATGGTTTTCGTAAACGCATGCAAACCGCTAATGGCCGTAAAGTCCTGGCAGCACGCCGCAAAAAAGGCCGCAAAAAATTATCAGTTTCTGACGAAAGGAAATTGAAGTAAGCAGTTTTTGCTGCTCAAAAGTTATTAGCCCCGCTTATTCCGGGGCTTTTTTGTACCCGCTTATTCCTCTATTTCTAAACAAACCGCCTTTGCCTGCCCAAAGAAAATACATTACTTTCGCGGCCTTGTAAAAAAGCATTTGATCATCAGGATGAGCACAAACGAAACGGTTTATACAGAGAGTAACTGTATTGAGGTAAAATATTATTTTGAAGAAGGAACGCATTTAATGGATGCCTTAATTCAAAATAAATGTGAATATGAACTATTGGCATTGATGCGGGAGGTAGCATTGCGTTTGCGCCTCAGCATCTCTATAGAATCCGCTCCTTTAGCCGAGAAAGGCTTCCGCCGCCGGTTTAAGGTGGCTTTAAAAAAACAAAATAAAACCGCTCCGGTTGCGGTTACTATTGCAACGGCAGCCCTGGTAGCCGCCATTGCCACACCGCTTTCAGGATCAGTAACTGCAGAAGTTCAAAAGATAATCGAAGAATTAAAACAATTACCCTGGATCAGCCATCCCGAAAATGAAAAGCTGAAACCACAGATCGAAAAACGCATTCAGCAAATGCAGCTGTCCTGCAGCAACCTGGACAACAGCAGCATTGTAAAAAAGCGCCGCTCCAATTTCTTCGAACTCCTCTCCCGCTATCCCAAGATCACCCGTGTGCAATTAATGGCTGTTGATGAAGACCATCTGCATATAACGAGGGAAAATATGCTGGCGAGACCTCAATTTGAACAACAGGTTTTAACTACTGATGAGCTGGAACCTGAAGAGGTGGATGACGTTGAAATAGAGATCATTGCACCGGTATTGAAAAAAAGCAATTACAAATGGGTGGGCATGTACAATGGCAAACCCCGCTCTTTTACCATGCAATCAAAAGAATTCAAAAAGCTGGTGCAGGGAGGTAAGGTATCCTTTAAAAACGGCACAGCTATTAATTGCCAGCTCACCATTAGCAAAAAAATCAATAACGAGGGCATTGAGCGTATCACAGGAATTGCAATAACAAGGGTAAATCATTATTACGAAAATGATAAGCCCATAGAAACCACTGAGGGCAAAAAGCAAAAAAAACAACCGGAGCCGGAAATAACACAATTGGCGCTTTTTGGTTAGCAACCGCTTATTTCCGATCTAAAAGTAGTATGTTAGGGCGGTTTTACTTTCCTACAGCACCATTAACACCGTTTTGGGCTGCTGATTCCGGATCAGTTCCAGCCTTATTTGTTTTACACCTTTGTTAAGCGCTGCTTTGAGATCCTGTACATTCCGGATGACTTTTTCATTCGCTTTACGGATCACATCACCCTCCTGTAAACCGGCCTTTGCCAATATACCCTGTCCAACAGCAACAACAATAACCCCCGTTTCATCGGGCAGGCCATAAGAAGAACGGTCTCCCAGTCCATCTACTGATTTTACTTTGCCCATCAAAAAGGGCACGACCGGCGCTTTATCCACCCCTGCGGCATCCAGCAAGGGCGGAACAGGCGCCTGCCCTGAAAGCTGCTTTAGCCTGTCGGTCTGCACTCCAAACTGATCCATAGGAACGTTTTTAAACCCGATGACGAATGCTGCAGCACCGGGCAATAATGAAAAATCCCCTTTGGCAGCATCTTTAAAAACCAGGCTTCCCGCAATACTGTGCGCGTCCGTTTGCCTGGCCCGGGCAGCTTCCAGTCCTTTTTCCGTCATAAAAAAATTACTGTCTACCTCCATACCCCAATACTTAATTGCAATGGGTGCGTATGCTTTCATCACAATATTATGCCGGAAAACATCTCCGCTGTTTTGAAACCAAACATGCGGATGAAAGCTGTTATTGATCATGATATTGTTTTCTACCGTACGAAAAAAGCCCTCGCGCAACTTCAGCCCTCCGTTCAAACAAAGATTATTGTAAATATGGTAATTAGAAGAGCCGTCATCCAGGTCAATATCCCAGCCATGATCACAGCGAAAACGGTTATTACGGATAACAGTGGTTTGTTGCGCATCCATCAGGATCAATTCCGGGTGTATGGCTACCAGACTATCCATATAGTTCCGGTCAGCCGCCCAGTACCGGTCACGCCCCCAGGAATTAAAAGCCCCATGATCACCGGTTTCCAGCACCGTATTAAATACATCATTATATTCCAGCAGATGTCCGCCAAAACAGCCATCTCCAATATTAATACCGGCGCGCGGCGTATTGTAAATACTGTTGTGCCGGACGGTAATACCGGAAGCAATTTCTATTTCAATACCGGTAGCCTGTTTTTCGATTTGACCAATATCATGTATCAGGTTATTATCTGCCACACAATATTGGGGATAGCTCGTTGATCGAGGCCCCGGCGTTTTATCCATTTCCGCATAAGGAATATATTTGCCATAACTGAACGAAGGAGACCGCACTGCAGTTGCATCACCTACAAAACAAATGCCGCTGGCGCCGGTGTATTGGATCAGACAGTTTTGAATCGTATCCCTTTTATTATAGCCACTCATCATTACAGCATTACCGCCTATTGCATTAAATGTACAGCCGGTGATTTTACAATCTTCCGTTCCCTCCAAATACACGGCAGCTCCACGATAAATTGTCCAGTCACTGCGCAATAACGGTTCCCTGGTTTCCATAAAGCTGCGCTCGTTATGTGCAAATTCGATCCCGTTTATTTCCACGTTTCTTACAGGGTTTGTGCTGTTTCCTGATAGCTGGATCGTTTGCCGGAGTGCCGAAGCCTCAACGACGGCATTTGAAAGATCGACGCCCGGACGTGGAAAATAATACAGCAGCCGTTCTTTTTTATCCAGGAACCACTCTCCTGGCGCATCCAGCTCTTCAAAGATGTTTTCCACGAACCGCTCCTTTTTATGCATTGGGGAAGGACGGTTATTCTGCCAGCCTCCTTCCAGTTTCAGATGGCCTTCAGTGTCAGCCGAAATGATTCTGTAATGAAAACCACCCCATTCACCGGAATGTAACGCGTGTACATAGCCACCCTGGGGATTTTTCCATTTTTTTACCCTTTCGGGGTCAATAGCATCAGCTGCTGTTCCGTTAAAGATCTTAGCAGCGGAATCATAATCAGGGTATCTTGCCAGCACCTGCAGTTGCCCATTTATATATAACCGCTCAAAATCCGGTCCGGCTGGTACTTTTGCCACATACAAGCCTTTTTTACAGGATTTCCATTGCAGCGAAAGTCTTTTTCCTG
>DASVMC010000637.1:0-1947 GCA_036384555.1 Niabella sp.
GAAAGATAATATTACCGTGGTGCTGGCAACTTATACAGCTGCAAAAAAACCAGGCCGGAAAAAAGCAACAAAAAGTACTATTGAAGTTCCCATTACAGCGGAAAGCGCTCAAACAGAAAAATCAGCACACATGCATTCCCCAACACCTCCTGCCGTCAAAAAAAAAACAAGACTGGTTCCCGTAATAGCAGCATTCATCATTGGATTCCTGGTGAACTGGTATGGAACAAGCTCTTTTTTTCCCAGGGAAGCAGTGCCGGGTCCTGTAACGGATACTTCAGCAATACAAAAAGATACAATCCCGGTTACAGATAGTACACATTTACACAGGGATACCCTGATCAATGCTACTGACACTATTTATAAAGATAGCGCACATAGAAATGCGCTGCAAGGCTATTAATTCAAATGAATAAAAGAAAAGTAACCTTATATCCGCGAAGAGTTGAGCGCTTGTTACTGCTGGGTGTTACACTGCTGATTGCAGCTATGGCTTTTTTATATTACCAGCATAAGCAACAGGAATTTGCAGATGCGGAGAACGGGTATGCGAATGGCAAAATAATGAATTTATCCGCTCCGCTGAAGCAGGCAGCGGCTGAACAGATCTTTACCAGAGGCGGGTATTTTACTGATGAGAATTATATCCGGTTTATTTCCGGGAAATTAAAGGACCTGATTGATAAGGAGGGAACCCTCTCCAATCTGGGCGCACTCAATAAAAACAGTTTAATGATACCGGCCACGGATTTTCTGAACACGACAAGTGAATCCGGCAAGTTACGCTTTTTAAATGCCATTACAAGGCTGGATATGGATAGTGCGCTCTATGCACAGGAATCCCGGAACCCGGCAAAATATCCGGATCAGGTAGCTGTTCAAAATGAGAAAACAAAAATCGCCATCCGGGGAACGATACAATTTTATCATGAGCCCAATCAGCCCGATATACCTGCCGGCGGCATTTTGGTAAAACTGACCGAAATTTTTCCGGCTGCTTATTTTGATACGTTAACCAACAGGCCCGATGATGCGACTGCCGATTTTTTTGCCCGCACCAATGAAAAGGGAGCTTATGAATTTTATAATCTTAAACAGGGAAGCAACTACCGGGTGGTAGCCATAAAACCCGGATACGATTTTGGCCCGGCAAAAGGAATAGCGGCCATACAAGGCGCCACAACCTTCCGTTTTCAGGGGCATCAGCATAAGATACGGATACTGGACCGGGTGGAATTCCGCCAGATAAAAAATGACAAGGTTTTTACGGTACGCACCCCGGCTGATTTTAAAAAAGAATATCTGACCAGTCTGCTCTTCTTTGTCGTTTCATTCTGGGTCTTTCATTTTGTATTATGGTTAAAAAACTACCGGAGCGACCAGTTTATACTCCCGTTATTGTTCTTTCTGTCCGGTACCGGCATCATTGTACTATACAGTATGCAGGATCCCCTCCGGGATATGATCCATGGAAGCGGCATGGCCCGATGCCCCACTGCTGTATTGTTGTTCTTTTCAGTACTGCTTTTCTTTTTAAAGAATAATCCTGTTATACGTTTTTATCATTCCCGGTGGTTTGATCCCGCTTACAACCTGTTGCGTGGCAGCAGCACATTAAAAGCGCCCCGCGGTTATTCGTGGATATTCCTTTCCATTCTGATAATGCTGGCGTTATTTGTTGCAGGTACCGGGCCGGAGGGGAGTGGTGTAAAAGTGAACCTGTTCGGTTTTCAGGTAAGCGAATTATCAAAAGCCTTAATGATTGTTTTCTTTGCGGCCTATTTTGCTGTAAAATCGGAATACTTCCGGAATATTCCCGACAACAGGTGGCTGGTACAGAACAGCATAAAAATGCTGCTGTTATTCGGATTCCTGCTTTGTATTTATGCAGCGCTGGGCGATCTGGGTCCTGCGGTGGTGCTTTGTCTTACCTTTTTATTTTTTTAT
>DASVMC010000638.1:0-3230 GCA_036384555.1 Niabella sp.
GTTACCGCTACGGCTTTGGTATCCTGCACCCAGAAGTTTGATGCGATCAACACCAACCCGGATCAATCCACCACATCTACCGATGCATGGCTGGCAACCAGCATGATTACATCTATCACATCCAGTGACATAGCCAGTTCCAAAAGTTTTTGCATGCCTTTTATGTTGTCTAAATATGTGCTATGGACAGAAAATCAGGTAGACTTTCAATACAATAAGATAGCAAGGACCAGCTTTGATCGTTTGTCAGTCTTGCGTAATGTGTCCCCTATGCTTAAATATGCAGCCAGTGAGACTGAAGGACTTAAGAACTCTTATACTGCACTGTCCCATTTTATCAGGGCCTGGCAGTTTTACCAGCTCACCATGCAGGTGGGTGATATCCCATATTCGGAAGCACTGAAAGGTGAAAGCGAGGGAATTATAAAACCAAAATACGATAATCAGAAAGCAGTATTCATTGGTATCCTGAATGAATTAGACAGCGCCAACATTTTGTTTGCGGCAGGTACTGATTTTTCAGGCGATTTTATCTATAGCGGAAGTGCTGATAAATGGCGTCGTCTTACTAATAGCTTTGAGTTGAATGTGCTGATGCAGCTATATAAAAAGACCGGCGATGCCGATCTGAACGTAGTGAACCGCTTTAAAGATATTGTCGCTAATCGCCCGCTGATGCGTGACTATAATGATAATTTCGCTGTAAAATATATCAACACTTCAGGCTATGCCTATCCCTGGAGTAATACGCCTACACAAATCAATTCATTTACGATTTACCCGATGGTAGGTGCCTCATTGATTACACCGTTGAAAGCCCTTCAGGACAGAAGACTGTTTTATTATGCGGAACCCTCACACAAACAGATCGTAGCAGGCAAGTCGGCTTCCGACTGGGATGCCTACGTAGGAATAGAAGCTTCCGATCCGTTTTCCAAAACTACCGCAGCAAGAGCCGATACTAATTTCTGTGATTTCAACAAACGGTATCAGGAGCTTTTTAATGCAGAACCGGTAGGGCTGTTAAACTACTGGGATATCCAGTTTGTTCTGGCTGAGGCCACCGTAAGAGGCTGGATTACGGGAACAAGCGCGCAATCTTATTATGCAGCAGGTATCCAAAGTTCTATGAATTTTTTGACCAACTACACTCCGGCAGCCTATACGCACGGGATGGCAATGGATGCAACTTATATTGCAAATTATCCCGCAACGGTAATACTCACCGGCAGTTCAGAAAACCAGATCAAACAGATCATCACACAAAAATACCTTGCCGGCTTTTTACAGGGGGTTGATTACAATGCGTGGTATGAAAACAGGCGTACCGGCTATCCTGCCTTTGTGTTAAATACGGCGACCAATCGCAATCTTCCCGCTACCAAATTCCCCGTTCGCTGGCTTTACCCACAGGCGGAATTAGATGTCAACGCAGATAATGTGGCCGCCGCCATCCAATCGCAATACGGAGGTACTGATGATGCCAACCAGGTAATGTGGATATTGAAATAACTTATCTTTGAAATAGATATTGCGGGCGCATGGGGCATAATATGCAACCGGCGCCTGCTTTTTTTATGTAAAGATGTATGCTGCTTGTAGTACATCAAATAAAATCTTATACTATGCCGATTGATTTTTCAAGAAGGGATTTTTTAAAGAAGACAGGTCTGCTGGCAGGCGGCGCGGGTGTTTTTACTGCCCTCCCCGCTTCAATACAAAAGGCGCTGGCCATCAACCCGCCAAAAGGCTCCAGCTTTGAAGATGCAGAGCATATTGTGCTGCTGATGCAGGAGAACCGTTCTTTTGACCATTGTTTTGGAAGTCTGAAAGGTGTAAGAGGCTTTAATGACCCGCGTGTTTTAAAGCTGGCAAATGGTAATCCCGCGTGGCTTCAGACAGATCAGCAGCAAAATACCTATCACCCCTTCCGGATGGATATGCAGCAAACCCGTATTACCTGGATGGGAGGCCTTCCCCATACCTGGAGAGACCAGGTAGATGCGCGCAATAACGGGCAATATGACCAGTGGCTTATTGCTAAAAAAACAGGTTATAAAGGATTTGAAGGACAGCCGATGACCCTGGGGTATTATACACGGGAAGACATTCCTTTTAACTATGCGTTTGCTGATGCGTTCACCGTTTGTGATCAGCATTTCTGCTCCTCCCTTACCGGCACCACCCCAAACCGGTTGTACTTTTTTTCAGGAGCACTGCGGAAAGACGGGGCTGCCCAAAACCCTGCACTGGTAAGGAATAATGAATCGGATTACAGCGCAGAATCGGACTGGAAGACGTTACCGGAACTGTTGCAGGACCACAATATATCATGGAAAGTATACCAGAATGAACTCAGCCTCCCTTCCGGTCTTGACGGAGAAGCCGACCCCTGGCTAAGCAACTTTACAGACAATCCCCTGGAATGGTTTACACAGTTTCAGGTACGGCGCTCCCGTAAATACGAAGCCTACCTGGTCAGCAAACTGGCTGCTTATGATAATAGCCTTAAGGAGCTGGAGGAAAAAACAATAAAGAACCCTGATGATCAAAAAGCCAAACGGGTGCTGAATGGTCTGCGTGACCGTAAGAAATATTACGAGGCGGAGCTGGAACGTTGCCGCAAGGAACTCGCAAGCCCTGCAAGCGATTATGAGCAAGCGCTGCATAATAACGCTTTTACTACGAATGATTTTGATCCGGATTACCATCATACAGAAACGCTGGAATATAACGAGCACGGAACCCAACGGAACATGCAGGTTCCTAAATCAGATGTTCTGGCCAACTTCCGGAAAGATGTAAAGGAAGGAAAATTACCTGCCGTCTCCTGGCTGGTGGCGCCGCAATACTTTTCAGATCACCCCTCTGCACCCTGGTTCGGAGCATGGTATGTTTCTGAAGTGCTGGACATCCTGACCCACGATGAAGAAACCTGGAAAAAAACGATCTTTATTCTTACCTATGATGAGAACGACGGATACTTTGATCATATTCCGCCATTTACGGCACCGGATTACCGGAATCCCGCAACAGGTGCTGTATCTGCAGGAATAAAAAACATTGACAAAGAATTCGTAACAATGGATGACGAACTCCGGCAGAAAAGTGTATCAAAAGAAAATGCCCGGGAAGGATCTATTGGCCTGGGCTACCGTGTACCCTTTATAGTAGCCAGTCCCTGGTCAAGAGGAGGATACGTCAATTCCCAGCTATTTGATCATACTTCT
>DASVMC010000639.1:0-3909 GCA_036384555.1 Niabella sp.
AAGCGTACCCCCTAAAAGGAGGGCAATCTGGTAAACGGCTTCTCTTCTATCCATAATTATATAGCTGACTTAAAACAGGTGTTAAATAGTTTGTTTTTTTAATTCGGATACGGCATAATCAACAGCCCGCGCTGTTAATGCCATATAAGTGAGGGACGGGTTCTGGCAGGCAGAAGATGTCATACAGGCGCCGTCAGTTACAAAAACATTCAACGCATCCCATACCTGGTTGTGCTCATTCAATACGGAGGTCTTCGGATCACGTCCCATCCGGGCAGTGCCCATTTCATGAATAGAACCTCCCATCAGGTAATTACCCTCAAACGCTTTTACATTTTTTACGCCGGCCACCTCAAGCATCTCTTTGGCATCTTCCATCATATCGATCCGCATCTTTTTCTCATTCTCTTTAATGGAAGCTTCCATTGATAATACCGGTAATCCCCACTTGTCCTTAACTTCTTTATTCAGATAGGCCCTGTTTTCATGATACGGCAGGATCTCTCCCCATGCGCTGATGCCCATGGTCCACCCGCCGGCTTCTGTTAATGCATCTTTAAACTCAGCGCCGATCCTGAATTCTGCAATATTCCGGCCCCAGCCTTTCCTGCCGGCGCCCCCCTGATAACCGAACCCGCGGATATAATCCCGTTTTTCTCCATTCAGATTCCGGAAACGGGGTATATAAATACCATTGGGGCGGCGACCGTAGTAATATTTATCTTCGTATCCGTCAACTTCTCCATTGGCACCCGCACGGAAATGGTGATCCATGATGTTGTGTCCCAGTTCACCTGAGCTGCTGCCCAATCCATCCGGCCATACATCTGTTGCTGAATTCATCAATACCCATGCGGTGTTAAGGGTGGATGCATTTAAAAAGATAATCTTCGCTTTGAACTCGTGTGTTTTATTCGTTTCGGCATCCAGCACTTCTACTCCTGTAGCCCGCTTCGTATCCTTGTCATATAATATCCGGGTAACAATGGACCAGGGCCGCAGTGTTAAATTACCGGTTTTCATTGCCGCGGGAAGCGTGGATGACTGCGTACTGAAGTATCCTCCGAAAATACACCCCAGGCCGCATCTGCTCTGATACTGGCATTGAGTACGGCCCGGCAACGGCCGGGTTATATTAGCAGTGCGGCCAATGATCATGTGCCGTTTACCGTTGTAATGTTTCTGAATCCTGGCTGCTACATCTTTTTCCACACAATTCATTTCCATAGGCGGCATAAACTGGCCATCGGGCAGCTCCGGTATGCCGTCAGCAGCACCACTCACACCAATAAAGCGCTCTACATAGTCGTACCAGGGAGCAATGTCTTTATACCGGATAGGCCAGTCCACCGCAATTCCATCCTTGGCATTTGCTTCAAAATCCAGATCGCTTAAACGATAGCTCTGCCGGCCCCACATCAGTGAGCGCCCTCCTACGTGATATCCCCTGATCCAGTCAAATGGTTCCACCTCTACAAAGGGGCTCTCTTTTTCCTTCACCCAAAAATCCAGGCCCCGCTGCTCCACAGAACCATAATGCCGGACAAGTACGGGATAGTCTTCTTTCATTTGCCGGGTCGTTTGTCCGCGATGCGTAAACTCCCAAGGCCTTTTAGTGCCATCAACATAGTCTTTTACATGCTCCACATTCCGGCCACGTTCCAGCAATAATGTTTTTAATCCTTTTTCCGTTAATTCTTTGGCAGCCCAGCCACCCGAAATACCCGATCCGATTACGATGGCATCGTACACATTTTCAGCCATAACAAAATATTTAATAACTATAAAATAAACAGGAACAATTACTCACTTAATTCTCTTAACCAGATATTCCGAAAACTTACTGCATCACCATGGTCCTGTAAACCAAGAGGCTGCTTTACCGGATGTGCCACATATTCAGGATGACCAATAAAGGTGGTTCTTCCTTCTATCTTTGCGTGGTTGTGCACCAAAATACCATTATGAATTACCGTAACACGGGCCGCAGTCTTTAAACGGCCATCACTAAAAAACCGCGGCGCCCTGAAAATAATATCATAGATCTGCCATTCTCCCGGTTTGCGGCAGGCATTGACCAGCGGCGGTCTTTGTTTATAAATACTTGCACATTGCCCGTTTACATACGTAGGGTTCTCATAACTATCCAATACCTGTATCTCATACCTGCCGGGGAGAAAGATACCGCTGTTGCCTCTCCGTTGCCCTTCACCTTCTACCTTAACGGGCGAGCGCCATTCTACATGCAACTGAATATCACCAAACGTTCTCCTGGAAAAGATCCAAACCGGCTGTACCTGCCGGTCAGGAGAGGCTGCAATAGTAACAATACCATTCTCTACTACCCACTCCGTATTACCCGGTATATCCCATTCAGACATATCGCTCCCGTCGAACAGAATAACGGCATCTTCCGGCGGATCCAAGCCGTCACCCGGTTTTACAGTAACAGGTACAAGTTCCCAAACTTCGGTCTCTTCTGGCCTCATCGTCATGCTTTAAAAGTATCAACTATACCGGTAATATCCTAATTATTTCTCCTTATGAGTGATTACGAAAGTTCATAGTGTATTTACAATGTAATTCATCAGAATCAGGATGCGGCCATGGCTGTTTAGAAAAATACTTGGTATCTTTCACCCTTTTCGCAATCAATCTACAACAATTGCAAATTTGGCATTATGGAAGATTTCAGATTAAAGGTGTTTCATTCGGTAGCCCGCAACAAAAGTTTTACAAAGGCCGCAGCCGAACTGCTCATTACCCAACCGGCTGTTACCAAACAGATCAAGAACCTGGAAGAGCTGCTGGAAGTCCGGCTTTTTGAGCGTATCAGTAATTCTGTGGTAATGACCCAGGAGGGCGAGCTGCTGTTCCGGTATACGAATGAGATCTTCCAGCTATATAAGGAATTCAATTTTGAACTTAGTGTATTAAAGGCCAAACCTGCCGGTTCCTTTACGGTAGGCGCCAGCACCACCATTGCCCAATACCTGATATCGCCGGTACTGGGTGGCTTTCAGAAAAAATTCCCGGAGATCAAGTTGAATTTAATAAGCGGCAATACCGAAGCAATAGAGAGTGCTGTTCTGTCAAAAACGATCAGCCTGGGTATTGTAGAAGGCAAAAGACATCATACGGGTCTGAAGTATGCTGAGCTAACGGCTGATGAACTGGTACTGGTCACACATGCCAAAAGTAAATATGCCAAAGAAGATACCATTGAGCTGGAGGAAATAAAAAACATTCCTATGGTATTAAGAGAACGGGGCTCCGGTACCCTTGAGGTAATTGAGATAGCTCTCCAGGAAAGGAATATCAGTCTTGCCGACCTGCCTATTATCATGCACCTGGGCGGTACTGAAAGTATCAAATCATTTCTCGAAAACTCACACTCTGTGGCGTTCGTCTCAATGCGCGCTGTACAAAAAGAAATACAATATGGTGAACTGAAAATAATCCGTATCCGCGACTTTCAGATCATGCGCTATTTTTCCTTTATTTATCTTCACGGACAACCGGATAAATTTTCAACAATGTTTATGCGCTACACCAGGCAACATTATAAAGAAAGGTGATCGTAGATAAGTAATACTCATCTAATAGCAATGAGGAAACATTTTACCTTCACCATGTATGAAAGGTAAAATTTACCGCTTCCAAAATAACAGCCGATATCCGCAGATACTCTATATACTATTACTGCTTATCTGCTGTTTTCCATTTGTATCAGCCTCTTGCGCATTGTTGTTGGGATTGGTGGCATCCGCACTGATCGGTACCCCCTTTAAGAACCTGATCAATAAATGGAGC
This sequence comes from Niabella sp., assembly GCA_036384555.1. Taxonomy (GTDB): domain Bacteria; phylum Bacteroidota; class Bacteroidia; order Chitinophagales; family Chitinophagaceae; genus Niabella. The sequence continues at coordinate 3,814 of DASVMC010000639.1, forward strand.
AGCATTTTATTAAAAGCGTCTGTGATCGGTTTCGGCTTTGGCATCGATATTCATGTGCTGCTGAATGCAGGAAAGGAAAACATTGGTATGACGGCA
>DASVMC010000640.1:0-5497 GCA_036384555.1 Niabella sp.
CATACAGGATGCTGTAAAACTCATCCGCGGAAAAGAAGGAACTATTGTAAAACTGACCATCAAAAAACCCAATGGTACGGTAAAAGTAGTGGCATTGAAACGGGAAAAAATTGTAAATGACTTTGATACATATGCCCGTAGCGCGATCATTAAGGATTCTGTAAAAAATACAAAAATCGGCATCATTTATCTGCCTGAATTCTATGCAGCTTTTGATGACGCGAATGGCAGACGGAGTTCCATTGACGTGGCAAAAGAAGTGCAGAAATTAAAAGAGGCAAAAGTAGATGGTATTATCATTGACCTGAGGAACAATGGTGGCGGCTCTTTGTTTGACGTGGTACAAATGGTGGGTTTGTTTGTTGGAAAAGGACCCGTAGTTCAGGTTAAGGACCGTATTAACCGGGCTAATGTACTGGATGTAAAAGACGAATCTGTTTTATATGATGGCCCTCTGGCGGTAATGGTAAATGAGTTCAGCGCTTCTGCATCAGAAATTTTTGCGGCAGCTATCCAGGATTATGGAAGAGGAGTGATCATTGGCAGTACGTCTACTTATGGTAAAGGTACCGTGCAGCGGAATATAGGCCTAGATGCAAAAACAGGGATCACTTATGGCGAATCGGATCTTGGAACTGTAAAACTGACGTTGCAGAAATTCTATCGCGTAAGCGGCGGGTCAACCCAGCTGAAAGGCGTGGAATCAGATATCGTATTGCCAAGCCCGCTGGATGAATCAAAGCTCCGGGAGCGGGATAATAAGGATGCGCTTCCTTATGACGAAATAAACAAAGCCGCGTATACTCCCTGGAAAAGCTACTGGAACCTGAATGAAATAAAAACACTGAGCGAAGAGCGGCTGAAATCAGACAGCTCGTTCAGGGTCATAAAAGACAATACACAATGGCTGGCCAAAGAGAATGACAAAAGCTACCCGTTGAATATAGATGCTTACCGGCAGGAACGTAAAGAGATCAAGCAGAAAGCAGATCAGATCATTGCGGTTTCCAAGCTTAAGAATAAGCTCAATATTTCGTTATTGCCCAATGACCCCAATACCAGCAATATTGAGGACAAGAACAAGGAGGACAGAGTTAAGCTATGGCAAAAAGGACTGAGTGAAGATATTTATCTGAACCAGGCGGTAGACGTAGTGGATGACATGGCGCATATTGACAGGCTGGCTAAGAATGGTGCTGTTCAAACTGCGCAGCAACAGTAGGCAGCAAAAAGATAAGAACATTAAAAAACAGGAGACCCTGGCCTAAGGCCAGGGTCTTTTATTAAGAAGTATCGGCTGCGCTAAGCTAAAAAAAAACCGGCGCAGAGTAGCCGGTTTTTAGAGTATATGGTAGGTTGGTTTACATACAGTACTTAAAAGGTCAGGTTATTCAGATAAGTAGCATCTTCTTTTACACATTCAATAGGCGTTTTTTCATAAGCTTCCTGCTCCACTATATAATGGGCCATTCCTTCCGTACGTGCCTCGGCCAGGATCTTTTTAAAATCGATAGAACCGGTGCCTACAATAACGCTTAAGTTCGGCTCGCCCGGAGTAGGAGCAACGCCTTTTTTCCTGTCTTTGATATGGCAAAGTTTAAAACGGCCGCTGTATTTTTTTAACCATTCAATGGGGTCCTGCCCCGCAGTTACCACCCAGTAAATATCCATTTCAAAATCTACCAGGTCTTTATCTGTGTTCTGCATGAAAATATCCTGTGGAAACTGGCCATCCTGCAAAGTGAAACTATAATTGTGATTGTGATAACCGAATTTTATTCCGTTCTTTTTACAGATCTCCCCGGCATGGTTAAACTCTTCTGCCAGCTTTTTATAATCGTCTAATTTTTTTTGAGGACCTACCCAGGGACAGATCAGGTAACTCATTCCTATTTCAGCAGCTTCCGCAGCCTTTTTTTCAAAATCTTTTTTGTAATCGCAATGGCTGCTGACAATTTTCATTCCCAGTTCATCCATGTATTGCTTAAATCCTGTATGTCCCATACCCCAGAACATGCCCTGAGCACCTTCGAAGCTCTCCACTTCTTTATATCCGAATGAAGCCACCTGTTTTAAGATCCCTTTAGGGTCTTTTGGTAAATCATCTCTTAATGAGTAGAGCTGTAACCCGAGTGCGGAAATTCCCGCCAGGCCTGCATCAGGATTGGCTGCAGCTTTGCCGGTAGTGTCAGTGCCGGGCTGAGTTTCTTTATTGTTTGCAGAATTACAGGATGCGAGTAAAGAAGGAGCTGCAAAAAGTCCAAAAGCAGCACCGCCGGATAGTTTGAGGAATTTTTTTCTGTTATACATGTGTTTCTGTTTATTTAAAATAAAGACGTTTTATACATCGCAGGTTAAAACCGCTTCTTTCAATGCCTGCAGGCGGTCGGCTTCCGTTTTGCCTGTTGGAATGAATTCCTGGGCTACGTATCCCTTAAACCCTGTAGAAAGGATGGCTTTCATAATAGCAGGGTAGTTGAGCTCCTGATCTGCATTTAATTCATGCCTGCCGGGAACGCCGGCTGTATGGTAATGGGCAATGTACGGATGATTGTCACGGATCGTAGCGATCACATTCCCCTCGTCTACCTGCATGTGATAGATATCGTAGAGCAACTTAAAATGATCGGATCCGAGGCGCTTGCAAAGTTCAACGCCCCAGGCAGTATGATCGCACATATAATCGTGGTGATCTACCTTGCTGTTCAAAAGCTCCATTACAAGCGTTACATTATTTTTTTCAGCTAAGGAGAGTATTTTTTTGATGCCTTCCACGCAGTTTGTAAGTCCTGTTTCATCATCCATATTACGCCGGTTTCCGCTGAAGCAGATCAGGTTTTTATAGCCGGCTTTTGCCACCAGCGGAATGCCCTCTTCGTAATCTTTGATCAATGCAGTATGGAATTCTTTACCGGCAAAGCCATCTGTAAGGCTTACTTTGCCCGGTATATAGCACATGGAGCAGGTAAGCCCGTATTTCTGAAGGGTAGGCCAGTCCTTTGGCGCCAGCAGGTCAATTGCGTTCAGTCCGATCTTTTTTGCGGCTTTACACAATTCTTCCAGCGGCAAATCGCCAAAGGTCCATTGACAAACACTGTGATTGATATTCCCTTTTAACTGCATTGTTGTTGCTTTTGTCTGTATCCCCGAGGCCCAGAGTTTGGAGCTGCCTGCCACTGCTGTAGTCAATGCAAGCGTTTTGATCATTTTTCTTCTGGAGGTTTTCCGGTCCATCATGATTCTGTCTGTGCTGCTGCTTTTGATTTATCCCTGAATGCCAGGGCAAATAATAACATTACCACTGCTGCAATTCCTGCAGGGATCAGCCAAACCATCTTCCAGTCTGTGCTGCCATCCGCCAATTTATAATGATCAGATATGTAACCGGCTACCCAAAAACCGATCAGCATTCCCAGGCCGTAGGTAGCCAGTGTTATAAGCCCCTGAGCGGAACTTTTATATTTTTCTCCGGCTTTTGCATCTGTATAGATCTGTCCGGATACAAAGAAGAAATCATAGCAAAGACCATGAAGTGCGATTCCTACAATCAGCATAAAAGCCAGCTCACCCGAATTGCCGTAAGCAAATAAAGCATAACGTACTGCCCAGGCAAGCATACCTATAAGAATCGTATTCTTAAATCCAAAGCGCTTAAAGAAAACCGGCAGTAATAAGAGGAACAGGGCTTCAGAAACCTGTCCTATGGCCATTTTAGCCGTTGCATTTTCCAGTTTTATAGAAGTAAGAAAGGGATTGGCATTCTGATAATAAAAAGCCAGCGGAATACAAATAGCAATAGATGCTACAAAGAAGATCAAAAAGTTAGGATCCTTTAGTAATTTTAAGGCATCCAGCCCCAGTATTTCAGAGATTTTGGCAGAAGTGCCCTTGCCTTTGGGAGGTGTTTTAGGTAATGTAAAGCTGAATATTCCTAAAAAAGCAGATGCAATAGAAGCCATCAGGAAGGTGTTGCGTAAAGTATCTCCCTGCAGATTATTCTGCTCATTGTCCCAGTGAAAAAAGCTGATCGCCACACCGGCTACAATCCAGCCGATGGTACCAAAAACACGGATCGATGAAAATTGTTTTTCAGGATCCTGTAGCTGCCGGAAAGATACAGAGTTCACCAGGGCCAGTGTTGGCATAAACAATACCATGTATAAAAATACATAAGGATAAAAGACCGTAACGTTTTCTGACTTAAACATCAGATACATTAAGCCGGCACCAGCGAGGTGCAGCACGCCCAGAATCCTTTCAGCATTAAAATAACGGTCAGCGATCAGTCCAATAATAAAGGGCGCTATAATGGCCCCCCAGGATTGGGTGGAAAAGACCTTTGCGGTTTCGAGACCATCTGCTTTCAAATTGGTTCCCAAAAATGTTCCCAGTGTTACAAACCATGCGCCCCATATGAAAAATTCAAGGAACATCATGAATGACAGCTGAATCCTAGTGCCTGATTTCATACCAATGCTTTCGTTAATAATTAGATGATAAAATATTGTTTAAAGGCTAAATGTACTATTTTTTAGTTCTTGTTAGTCAATATATATCTTTTTTTTATTCCGGTATAAAAGGGGTATTTCCGGGTGTGCTATAATTTTTTTGTAAAACTGACGTTTATTATCCTGCAGCGGCCTTAATGCCGGAAACATAAATTTTTAAAATGGGTCAATTGTTTCAAAGTTTTTGTACATTTAGCCACTCATTTTTATAACGATACAGAAAATTCAATTTTGTTATGACTACGCTGAAGGGCCCGGGTATTTTTTTAGCACAGTTTGCCGGAGATCAACCTCCTTTTCACGATCTGAAATCCATTTGCACATGGGCACAGTCGCTTGGGTTTAAAGGTGTACAGATCCCTACCAATAATGATCAGTTTATCGACCTGCAAAAAGCTGCGGAGAGTAAGACCTATGCAGATGAAATAAAAGGACTGGTGAATGATTGTGGTATGGAAATAACAGAACTGTCTACGCATCTGCAGGGGCAGCTGGTGGCGGTGAACCCCGCTTATGATCTGTTATTTGATTCTTTTGCGCCGGAATCCCTCCGGAACAATCCCAGGGCCCGTACAGAATGGGCCATTCAGCAATTGAAATATGCAGCGAAGGCTTCCCAGAACCTGGGGTTAAATGCCCATGCTACATTCAGTGGTTCGCTGTTATGGCATACGTTCCACCCATGGCCTCAACGGCCGGCCGGACTGGTAGAAGAAGGTTTTTCGGAGCTGGCGCGGCGCTGGACACCGATCCTGAATGAATTTGATGCCTGCGGGGTGGATGTTTGTTATGAAGTGCACCCTGGTGAAGACCTGTTTGACGGGGATACTTATGAAATGTTCCTGGAGAAGGTAAACAATCATGCCAGGGCCTGCCTGCTTTATGATCCTTCCCATTTTGTATTGCAGTGCCTTGACTATATCGAATACATTGATATTTTTCACGAACGAATCAAAGCATTTCACGTAAAGGATTCGGAATTTAATCCA
>DASVMC010000641.1:0-6888 GCA_036384555.1 Niabella sp.
GACGGGTATTCTACATAGATCCGCAATCTTCTGGAAGCTGCGGTCTGCAGCATAGCTGCACTGAGCCGGTTCTCCGGGTCTGTTTCCGGATAATGAACGGCGGTGATCAGCACACCGGAGCCTGCAGGTGCAGCCCGGATGGCCGCTTCCGGTGTCTTGTATTGTTTGAGCTTATATCCTTCTTCTTGTAACAGGATATATAAATCATTCTGCGCACTGCCATAGTAGGCAATACTTTTTCTTCCCGTTTGTGCACAGGCTATCATCCCGGCTCCCAGCCAGAACAATAAACCCAGTATATATTTTAATTGCATAGGTTGATCATTTAATAATAGGTGCATCTGTTTTATAAAACTGCTGCTGCAATAATGTTACAGCAGCTTCCTGTATCCGCTCACAGGCATCCTGTTCCAAAAAAGACCATTTTCCCGGTCCGGTTTCATACCCTCCTTCTTCAAAAGCCTTTACCGTAGGTACATATCCTATATTGTTTTCTGAAAACCCGGCAATAATCGTCTGTTCAAAAGGAGACTGTCTTTCAATCTCCAGCGCTGTTTCCACAAAGATCTCTCCCGGTAAAAATAACAGAGCCAGGGAGGGCCCGAATTGGATCAGACTGATACGGGCAACAGCATCCAGGGAATTGGTAATCCCTGATCCGCTTCTGACGGATAAGGGGATCTTGATTTGTTTCAGGGAACATACAGAGCATTCAAGGAACATGGCCGTAACATTTTCTACCAGAACAGCCATTGCCATTCCATGTGCTTTTGAGTAAGCGGCACCCATAGAAACTGTAGGAGGATTAATATTGCCGGCCGCACCGTTCAAAAAAAGGGGCATGCCATTTTTACCGGAGCGTTCCAGCGCCGTACACAATTCCCCGGGGAAATCAGCCGATACCCGCGGGATACACATCTCGTGTACAGGATGGCAAACCGCCTGCACTACAGTTGCTATACAATGCTGGTCTTTATGATTAAACTGCAGCCATTTAACCCTCCGGTCTACAGGTTGCCCATTCATTACAGCAGTGCTAAGAGGTTGCAACGAATCCGAATTTACAATCCCCTCTGTGGTTTTTACCCGCCGCTGTACTGCATGGCCTTCCAGTAATGAAATCCCTGCTGACAGCTCACAGCGCAACATCCTGTCTGCGGCAATTCCTATTGCTTCCCCTATGTTGGTTTGTATTTTTTTTATCCAGCTTTTAAAAGCATCCGTCTGGTAAAGACCGGTCAGGCCACCTGACTCGGGAGCACTGTGGGTATGTGTACAGCAGAGCACGATCTTTTCAGCAGGGAGCGTTCCGGCCATTCCCTGTTTAAAGGACTCCCAGCCACCAACAGAAGTATCCGTCAGTGACAATAAATCAAGCGATACGATCGCCACTCTTTCCGTTCCGGATCGCAACACCAGCACCCTTGCCTTTAATGGCGTGCGGACCGATTCAAAAGGAGCATATGTACCCTTTACGGAGGAAGTCAGCAGTCCTATTTCCAGAGGTGGGGTGATGTCTGTTACAAAGGTTCCGGCGTATAATGCTGCTTCACTCATGGTTTTCTTTTTACCCAGTTATAGGCCTGCAGCCAGAAATCATTATAGCTCTCCCACAATTCAAAATTGATTCCCCAGTGTGGCGCCGGATCAGACATATAAGTGAGTACCCGTCCCGCTCCATAGGTTCCTGCAACTAATAACGGATGACCGGTTTCTTTCACCCGGACAATCACCTCTCCCTCCGGTTGTTCCTGAACCTCGTTATAGCCAAATATGGGTGGAAAGCTGCTCCACGAAAGCCCTTTCACAACCGGATGCTCCGGCAGCACTACTTCTGCTGTAAAGCCTGCTGAAGATTCTACCAGGTCTTCGGTTGACAAACAACCTACCGGCAACGCTTCCTGTAACACACTTCTTCCCCAACCCGACCTGTTTTGAACACCGCTGAATGACAACCAGCCGCCCAGCATCATCATTCCGCCACCGCCCCGGATCCATTCTTTAATTACCTGCAGACGGTCAGGGAATGTAACTACTTTATTTTCCCTGCGCGCCCTGTCAAAAAAACTCGGATATAAATGAAAGCACTTAGCTTCCACATCGCTGATGATGAGTACCGCTGATTGCTCCAGATAGGTTTCCAGCTTGCCCGGTTCCAGCCGGTACAGCTCCCAGTTAGAAAGGGGTGTTACATCAGCCTCCTGTTCCAGCGCTTCGGTAAGCCGTTCTCCGTAAAAGTGCAGATCAGCGTCTTTTGTTTCCGTGCCAAACGGTGTTTCAATAAATGTGGGTCCTACATGAAATACCCAGTCACCCAGGTATAAAACATGTTCCTCTTTTGTTCTCACTACTTGTTTTGCTCTCATGATTGTTTATACATTAATAGTTATTATAGAAGTTGTTTATAATGAGTTCTTTTGTTCTTTTTCCGGGGATTGCAGCACGTCACCGGTTTGTTCCGCCAGCTGATGCAGATACCTGCCCGCCATTTTCCAGAACACCACAAAGAGGATCAGGGCTAAACCCAGTGTAAGTATTCCTGAAAAGTAACGGGCAAACCAGGTATGCGTCAATCCCAGTATCATTAATGAAACCGAAGTGGTACCAAGAACAGCAATACCCAGTCCTTTAAAAATGGGAATAACGGCAATTCCATTGCCTCCTGTTACTGAAGCTGCAAAGGGGCGCCAGAAACCCAATGGACGTGCCCGCTCATAAAATGCCTGCAGCAGGGGCGCCGGATCCGGCTTTGTGAGTAAAGCCACGATGATCCAGAGAACCGTTGTCAGCCCCATAACCAGCAGGGTTTGCCAATACCAGGGTATGATCAATTGCTGCGCCCCGGCTATACCAAAGTATACCAGCAGCCTGGGGCCCAATACAACAATACAAAATATAACTGCTCCACCAAAAGAAGCGGCAATGCGTGCCGGTCCGTTAAACCGCCACCACCACCACTGTGCCCAGTTGGCCGGTAATTCAGCAGCACTGAGCGATAGCATAAAAATGGCCACATCGGTAATGATCTGTACCTTGTATACAACAGCAATAGCAATGCTTAGTATCAGCAGCATGGAAATTTTACCAATAAACAGGTAATGCCGTTCACTGTGGTTATGCGCCATCCACCTGCGGTATATATCGCTGACCATTACCTGGCTTCCAAAATTCAGATTATCGCCCACAGTGGACATAGTAGCCGCCAGCATGGCTGCCACCATCAGTCCCATTGCGCCGGAAGGCAGCAGCAGCTTCATTAAACGGCCATACACCAGTTCCCGGTCGGCACCCGGCAGGCGCAGCTCGGGCCATAGTACTGCAGCACTGATACTGGGCAGGGTTACCAGCAGCAACAATACAAACATGGAAATTGCCGCCACTACATACATGGTCAATGCTTCTGCCGGAGTACGTGTAGACAATATGCGCTGCCCTTCCATTGCTCCACCCATCGGCGCTGCATCCCCTCCATAGCCAATGCTCTGGCCCAGCAGCCAGCCCAATGCAGCAGCAAGCGGAAATACTTCCTGCTTTTGAGGAGGAATACTCCTGAGTATTTCTGCGCTTTCCGGGCCAAACACCTGTTCAATGGCTTTTACCATTGCCCCAGCGCCGCCGAAATGATGCAGTGTAAGAAAGAGCAGCAATAAGGTGCCGGCAAAAAAGATCAGCATCTGTATAAAATTGGAGATCACGACCCCTTTATACCCTGATGAAAATACAAACAGCAAAGAAACGGGCACTACCAGGCATAAGGTCTGAAAACGGGTCAGATCAAACGCCGGCCCCATAATTTTGTAAGCCGCCAGTAAGGTAATCCCGGTCCATGCCGGCATCGCAATAAATGATGTTCGTATAGCGATCCACAACCGCATAATGCCAGCAGCCCTTTTCGGGAACCGCAGATCATAAAACTCCAATGAGGTGAACAGGTTCAGCCGCCGCCAGAAAAATGCGAACAACACGCCCCCTAAAAACAGCGCCAGACCAAACCGGCTCAGGTACCACCAACAAATAAAACCACCCGTGGCCACGGCCAGCCCGCCATAACCCGTAGCCGCATCGGGGCTTACCAAAGCGGCCGTGTAAGAAACGCCGTTCAGCCAGCCCGGGATCTTCCGGCCACCCAGAAAAAAATTGTCCATGTTCTTATTGGCAAAACGCCGGTGCCAGAGGCCAATACCCAACATCAGCAGCAGGTATCCTATAACAATCCAAATATCAAGATGCTTCCAGATCATATTTAAAAAACAAAAAAATTTGTACTCCTAATTATTTCCATCCCGGGTTCTGTTTCAGATTCTTGTTTAACACCAGCTCATTGGAAGGCAATGGCAACAAATAGTCCCTTCCCGGGTTGAACTGCCACCCGTTGGATGCAGGTGTATTCTTTAAAGGGAAAATATAACCATCTGCTGAAACAGCAATATTATTTAACGGAGGATCAAATGGTTTGCCAACAAACTGCTGATATTTGGCTCCATATAAAGGACGCCGGATCAGCTGATCTGCGCTCCAGCGCATCAGATCGTCAAAGCGGTAGCCTTCCAAGGCCAGTTCCACTCTTCTTTCCCGGCGTACTTCATTCAGCAACGGAGACAGCTCCGGAAATTCCCAGTGCGGATCCGTAAATCCGACATTGGCGCTTAAATGCGGCATACTGACACGGTCTCTTAGAACATTGATGGTCTGGTCAAGCACCTGTTGTGTTCCTTCACCCAGTTCCACTTTAGCTTCCGCATAATTCAATAACACTTCCGCATACCTGAAAATGATACTGGCCGTTGCGCTTCCCGTGCCATCCGCATCATCCGGCGCAATTCCCTTAAAAATCTCGAATCCCGTTGTACACCGCCCGTCACCTAATAAATTAATATCCGGCAGGATAAAGCGGCCCGTGGTATCTCCATTCGTAATGATCCTGGGGTATCCGGGCAGCAAAAATGTCTGGGCAAGACGCGGATCCCGGTTGGTAATCTGGAGCTGTACCGTATTATCGCCCCGGTATGAAGAACTGATAGCGATCGGTTTGCCGTCTGTACACAAATAATCATCCACCAGCTGTTTGGACAGTCCTGTATTTCCTCCGCCATAGGCCATCATGTTTTGCCCAAAATGGGTCAACCCAAGCGCCTTATCAAATTTTTTCCATAAGATCATTTCCGGGTTGCTGGAAAGATCTTTCTGATTAAAAAGCCGCCAGTATCCAAAACGCGGATCATCGCTTATAGGACTGATCGAATAATATCCTGCATTCATCAGCTTCAATGCTACGTCTGCTGCCTTTCTCAGATATTTATTATAATCAGCGCCTTCCACACCAAACACTGTTCCGTTGTGATACTTTTCCCAGGTACCTTCATATAATGCCACGCGTGATTGAAATGCCAGGGCGGCACCCCTGTTAATTCTTAACGGTTCCGCCTGACCGGGAGCAGCCAGCAGGGTGACCGCCTGGTCAAGATCCTGCAGAATGGAATCAACAATACTATTCCGTTTTACCCTGGGCGCCTGCAACGCTTCCATGTCTTCTGTTGTTAGCGGTTTATTATACCAGGGCAGATCACCAAACTGTTTCAGCAGACTAAAATAAAACCAGGCCCTCCAGAAATAGATCTCTCCTACATACGTATTCGTTTGTGCCGGGTCATCGGTTGACGTCTGATAATTGGCCAGAAAATAATTGACCGCACGGATATTTCCCCAATCCCAGCCGCCACCGGATGGCGGCACCGTTCCGGTACCGGATAATTGGGCGCTGTAATTATAGTTCCCGTGTACCAAGTTATCCGAGGCATTGTCCAGCCAAAAGATCCCCCCGGTATAGGCGCCGGGAAACCAGCCGGGGAATGCCGGGTAAAACTGATTGGAATATAATTTCATTTCAGTAGCCGTGAATTTTAACTGGTCATCAGGGATCTGATCCAACGGTGGTTTATCCAGTATTTTATTACAGGAACTCACAGCCAACACTCCGGTTAACAGACAGGTAACGAACAATATCCATTTATTCATGATCATCTTTTTTTTCATTAAAAATTGATATTAGCCCCAAATGAATAGGTTTTGAGCAGCGGATAGATCTTCCCCGTCCCCCATCCGCCATTTACGACTTCCGGGTCATAGTTCTTATTGATCCGGGAAAACGTGAGTATATTATCTCCGCTAAAATAAAGGCGGATCCTTGCTTTGCCGGTAAGCTTCAGCAGTTGAGAAAAGTCATATCCTATCTGCAGGTTCTTAACCCGCATATAGGCACCGCTTTGCAGGTAACGCGTTTGTACCTGATGATTTTTGGCGGCTTCTGAGGAGGTATAAGGCCTGGGCCAGTAGGCATTGGTATTATCAGGACGCCAGTAATCCAGTGTGCTCAGATACACATTGTTCCCGAAATTCGGAACAAATCCCCAAAAAAGACTTCCGGAATTATTCCCCGCATCTCCCCCCAGCCACAGATCTCTTTTAGCAACGCCCTGCAGGAACAAAGCAAGATCAAAATTTTTCCAGCTGGCGCCCAGGTTCACGCCGTAGCTGTAACGGGGGGTATTGTTCCCGATCACTTTCAGGTCTCCATGATTGCCGAACGTATTATCTCCTATATTAATTTTGCCATCGCCATTCAGATCCCTGTATACAATATCTCCCTTATTCCATTGGCCAAACAGGTACGACTGATCCGGCATGCCTGCAAGATCTTCATCCGTTTGCAGAATACCTGCTGTTTCATATCCCCAGATATCGCCAATAACCGCCCCGGGATAATAGCCCGATAATAATTTATTCGGGTTATAATAACGTACAATACGGGATCTGTAATCAGACAGTACGACGGAAACAGTATAATGAAAATCATCCCCGATCTTATCCTGCCAGTTCATGCTCAATTCA
>DASVMC010000642.1:0-4651 GCA_036384555.1 Niabella sp.
CCATTTAAAATACACTACTGTTTTTCCTCTTTTGACGAAATCAGGAGGTGATCTAATTGTTGCCACACTTCATCAGTTGCATCTTTGAAGATCATTAAAAGTGTACCGTCGGGTCCAAGAAGGTATTTTGTGGGATATACCTGAACAGAAAACCGGTCGGATAACCTGGGGGTTTCCTGATCTAAAATCTGGACCCAGTTGTAGTGATTTTTATCAAGAAATGCCCTCCAACGTACATAGTCATCACTTGCAATACTAACTATATTTAATTTGCTACTGAACTTATCATAATACGTTTTTAGCCTGGGCAATTCCTTTACGCAGGGAATACACCAGCTGCCCCAAAAATCAATTAAAGTATATTTCCCGCGTGTTTGACTTAGATGAAAATCCGGGCTCTTATAAACAAATTTTGTTTTGAAATCCGGGAACAGCTGGCCGATTAATAATTCATTTAAAGTAGTACGGCTTTGCTGCACCAAAAGTATTTGCTGTTGATAAATATCCTTTTCAACAGGGTGAATTAGCTGAAATACACTATCGGCCTTATCCAGATGTTTTTTATTGAGCAGCATAAATTGCTTCCAGACTAGATAGGAGGAAATGATCGAGGATGGATTCTTTTTTATAAAGTCGGATCTAAGATCGGCAATTGCCGTATTCAGCACGTCTTCGGCTTTTAAAACAGCGCCAAGCCTTTTTCTGTCAGTATAATCCAAATCGCTGAGCTGGTCCAGTAACGGGTAAAGTTTTTGGTTGAACGTTGCCAGCTGTACATTTTCAGCGGTACCAGATGGATAGGCGGCCAGGTATTTTTCCCCGGCTCCGGTAACCGTGATCTGCCAGCCGGGAGCGGCTACGATTTCTAAGCACTTAAGCTGCGCATCAGCAAAATCAACCAAAACACTGTCGCCGTTTTTAACCACTTTGTGATACCGGGCAAACCGTTCGTTTACTGCCTGGTAATTTACAATTTGCGGGTCTTCTATGCAGGCGGTATGATTAAATGAATCATTTTTTATGTTAATAGTATCCAGCCTTATTGTATTATTTCCAGAATTCTTTATCGTTCCAATCAAAATTCCTGTTCCAAAGTTTTTAATACGGCCCTTCACCTGGAAAATTGATTTATCAGCTTGCTGACACAGTACGAAGGAATAATGAGCAATAAACGGTATTAAAAGAACGATTCGCTTTAATTGACGGGTAGAGATTTTAAATAAAACAGGCATAGGCAACAATAGTATCCTCAAATATACGAATCTTGTCGTATATTTTTAATTAATCAGTCCGGATTTTAAAAAGAAGACACTACAGGACCAAGAGCAGTTTGCTGCGCCGATCGTTTTAATAAACGCTATCATTTTTTGCCGGTACACAGATGCAGGTATACTAACCCGGTGAAATGGGCTTACTTTCCGGTAGTAAATAGTCCTGCATTGTATTCGTGACCATCGGAACCCGGCGATAAATTCAGGTAACCTCTTTGCATTCCGTCTAATGCAACCTCGCTGAGGATGATAGATCCGGATCTACGGATATTATTTTCAATCTGCTTCCTGTTTTCCAGTTCTGCAAGTCCTCCGGATTTTAGATAAACACCCATAAAATACTTGTTATTTGTTATAAGCGAATTAGAAAATTTGTATTCCGGATAAGTGCCTTCCGGTCTTAACCAGAAAAAATTGCATTGTGTAACAATATTGTTTTCAAATACAAAATCTGAAATATATGGACCGAACCAAACGGCCGCCTCATAAGCACCATATATAATGCTGTGCGTAACTGAAAAATCACGGATCGCATTAAATAACAATAAGGCATTTTTGCAGCCATAAAAGATACAATGTGTAATTGTTGTACCGTGCCCGTGTGCCCATACGGCGCCCTGTATGGGTGCCGAATTCCGTTCACCAATGAAATAACACTGGGAAATATCCAGACCGGCATAAACAGTATCTTCCCGGGTTACCGGGTAATAATATTTTGTGGCCGGATTGGTATTTCCTACAAACTTCAGCCCCCTGATCTGAACATTTCCGGTCGCTACCAGGAAACCTGCAGCATGGGGAAATTGTGTTACTGAATTATTACCGGATACAGACTGAATGACCGGCATCTTAGATGGCGTCCAGTCAACGTCATCCGGCATTACAGCCGCTTCAATAATATATGCCGTTGAAATATTCTTCTGTTCTCTGGAAAGGATGACCTTATCGTCCAGGATATACAGTCCGGGTAATAATTTAATAATGACAGTTGTATTGCCCTGATCGTGCGCTAAATACTCAGCCGCCTTTTTGATACTCCCAAAAGGAGCTGAAGAACTGCCATCGGCCTGATCGCTTCCCTTTACTGGATCAACATAAAAAGTCTGTGCTTTCAATACGGCTGTTACTGTTAAACAGATGATGAGTGTTCCGATATATTTTTTCATAATCAGCTATTTTAAAGAAGAACAAAGGTTCCCGAATTATTTTACCATAATTCCATCCATCGATTCCAGCCGGGCAATAACCCCCCATCCATAGAAATTATTCGCCACACCAATCAGCAATTCGTTGTCACCCGCTTTTAAAGGAAGTTCAAACTGTGCATTTTCAACAGAGATCCGTCCATCCGGTATTTTCCGCATGCCTTCCAGGTACAGATTCTTATCTGCATAAATAGTTTTGCCATTCAGGTATACCCAAACTTCATCGCTAAACCCAAAATCGATCCTTTGCTTTTGCTCTTTTTCCAGGTGCAACACCACCTTTAGCCAAACCGCCTGCCTGTTCAGGTAATTTCCACCGCCCAACAAACGGGTCAGGTTCACCAGTCCGGCCCGCTCTGCATGTATGGGCTGCCACTGTGCAGCGCTGTCCGGGAATAACCTGGAATATAATTCCTGCCCCGCAGGAAATGCAAAAGGAACACCCACCTGCCAGCTTCTCAGATACCGGGGGTCATTGTCCGTAACATCCATGTCTGCCCCCGGAGAAAGGCCTTCTGTTTCATTGGGCCTTATTACCAGGTGACTGATTATTCCTTTTCCGTCAAAAGCGATCGTCCCTTTAGTGGTATTTCCTTCCAGTTGCGGGATCAGCAAGGCAGGCTGCTGATTATTATTTACATACGCCCGCATTTTTTTACCGGATATGACCAGTTTAATATGATTCGGCCGGTTCAGGTATAAATCAGCTGCTGCCTGGTATTGTGGCAGAAGGTCCCACAGATTGACCCCCTTTAAGAACGGAGCGTACTGAATAGCATCCATTGCCACGGGGTTCCCTACCCGTCCACCTCTCAGGTAAAAACATTCTCGCTCCATCAGATCCTGCATCCGGAAATAGATGCTGGAGAATCCGGGCTCCGATAACTGCACATCATATTCAATGATGCCATCGGTAAATTCCCTGTTTTTTAAAAGGGCAACCGTGTTGGCATCCGTAATTTTCATCACCGCTTCGTTACCCGCGCCGGCAAATATCACCTTTCCCGGCTCAACCGACCATAGTTCCGGTCTTAAAATATTTTCTGATGCATTACGGCTCTTTTTTTGTGCCTGTAAACAAGGCTGCTGTACTAATAAAAGCAGGATGAAGAGTAATTTTTTCATTTTGAATTTTTAAAAATCAGGAGTAATTGTGGCAATCTATTACAGGCCGGCAGCAGCCTTTAGGCGTTTCAGCAACCTATACAAACGATCAAAAATATTTTTTCATACTATTTTGTTTTAATAGTAAGATTAGCAAAATCACCACTTAGTCCATCCGCCCACAAACCAACGCTTCCCTTATTCATCGTACCGATCTTTTTTACCTGCAAGGAAGGTTTTGCCGCATGATTTACATAAACACTGATCCATTCATCTTTTACAACAATTGTTGCATGAAACCATTCATCCGGTTTTGGCGGAGGCGTAATTGAATTTTCATAAATAAACGGATGGTTTTTTCTTAATTGATCCCATGAAAAATCCGGAGTAACCATATATTGCAGCGACCATCTTCTTCTTGCCGTATCCGGATATTGAAAATTAAACGGCCGGAAATACACTACTTCATAATGCTCATGATCAGATGCGTGAAAGGCAATACCGAGAAAACTTTGCAGGAAGCTATTTTTGCCACGCAGATCAACATCAATAGTTCCCTCTTTAAAAGAAAGGTCTTTTAACCATAAAATTTTTTGGAAGGAGATCGCATTTTTATAAACAGCATCCTGAAGCAATTGTGCATGATTAGAAGTATCCATTACCAATTGATTTTTGCGCAGCAATGCGGCAAGATCATATTGCATCATTTTTTGTGCCTGTAAAAACAGGCTGTGCCAGCAACCTATACAAACGATCAAAAATATTTTTTTCATACCTATTTTATTTTAATAATAAGATTAGCAAAATCGCCATCCGAGCCATTGCCCACCCAATAACCTATTTTACCGGAAGCGTGCTGCGCCAACCGTTTTACCGTAAGACAAGGTTGGGCATCCGCATTGATAAAAACGCAGATCGTATCCTTTGTTACAATAATCTTTAGATGCACCCACGCATCGGGGTCCGCAGTTTTCAATAAAGCACTTTCATACCGGCCCGGGAACTTTCCCCGTAAATAGGCCCAGTCAAATCCCGGCAGCGCGATGTACTGAACCGCATGTTGCCGTCGTT
>DASVMC010000643.1:0-6749 GCA_036384555.1 Niabella sp.
GCTGGTTATCCCATAGTTTCAGTTTCAGCTGATCCGTCAATACCGTAAACTGCGGGTTATTGGCACCCAGGTTATCTGCTACGGTAGCCATACCACCACTTAGTGCATCTGTTTTCGGATCAGCAGGTGAAAATTGATTGGGTAACTCGTGATCGCCTTTCTTTTCCTTGTCATTCTCCTGGCGCTGAATCAACAATGAATTACCGGTATTCAGAACAGGACGTCTGGCGGAACATGCCTTCTCCGGCGATTGCTGTTTTACATATCGCTTTTGGATCACGGGTCCGGAAACCTTATTATTATTAATTGCAATACCTGTTTTCACAATGCATTTATAAAATCGTGACTGTCTCAAAAGGGCTGTCATCCTGAGCCTACCCAACCAACCCTGCTTTTGATAGAACCTCTAGTTTTTGGGTATATATTCTTCTACCTTAAAATCTCCTTTTACCAGGCGATAAGTTGTTGCCATAATATTCTGATCAATGTAATTCTGAATATACTCGCTTACAATACCTCCTCCGAATGCATCGATCACAAATAATTTTCCTTTTACATTTACAACCGTGAAATAATGATATTCTGCCAGGTGGTTATCATCCATTTGCTTTTGGCTGCGTTTGGCTTCCACTACCACATAATCGCCATGTTTTTTTAACTGTGCCCTGATCTGTTTCTCAGCATTCTTCCAGTTCACTGCTTTGGTAAAGGTGTTCTTTTCAACCACAAAGCCATAACCGGCCGTACCTTCCTGCCGGGGGTTGCAAATAGCCTTATTTACCTTCCCTGTTTTTAAATAATCAGAAAGGGCTGCGGCCGTTGCCGGACAGTTCAGTGCGCAATACTGCCCCGCTGCATACGGCGGATTGATCTCGTTGATCTTTGACCGGGTAGGATCATAGGCAACGTCTTCAAACCGGTCTACCGTAACAAAGCGGTCAATGACCTCTGTTTTTATGTATGCCCAACGTGTCGGCTCATCCGATTCTTTTGCAAATTTTTCTCCCAGAATCACGCTGACCTCCTTGTCCTTCTTTGTGGCTTTAATACTTCCCTTAAAGGTTTTGTCAAAAACACGGGAAGTAATCGTCAGGAACTGATCATAGTATGAAAAATTATTTTGCCAATCATTCTTAAAATTCAATTCGGCCTGCTTTCCGTCCACTGCATCATCACGCTGTATCATTGTCTGTAAACTGCTTCCTCTTGCTGCCCCTTGTTGCACAACATGCGTCAGCTCATGTGCCAGTAATCGTTTGCCCTCAGTAGTCTGTGGCTGATACTGATTACTACCGAATACAATGCTGCTCCCTTTTGTATAGGCCCGTGCATTTATGGACCGGGCCGAATCATTGGCCTTTTGATCATTATGGATACGGACCTTAGAAAAATCGTATTTCAGGGCTGATCCGAAAAAATGCTGATCGGTATTACGCATAGGCTCGCCTCCCGTTATATCATTGCTATACAGACCAGCAGTTTCGGTGGTATCATTATCCTGCTGAGCCGCTGCTTTTCGCTGTACTTTTTTTTCTTCTTCGTCACAATGGGCACATTTTCGCTGCAATCTATCCGGAGCAGCCATTTGCATTACTTTATCTGCAACAGCGTCAGCTTCCTGCTCATAGTGATCATTGGGTTGGTTCACCGCCAGCTTCGGCTGAACAGCGCGTGTATCCCGGATACTATTCACAGCAATGGCAGCATTCTCTTTTATTTCAACGGCATGCATTTCAGGACTATTATATTTTCTGTAAAACAACCAGGGTGCCTGCCATGCCTACCTGCTGATAGGTTCCCTTTCCCAGCAACTCCTGTACCAGCTTTTTAATACCCGGATAATAATCGGCATAATCATGAAACGCAACAAGGCCACCCGGCACTACCCAATCTGCGAACTGCTTATAATCCCTTAAAGCATTCCGGTAATCGTGCAGTCCGTCAATAAAGAGCAATGAGATCGGCGCATCCCATTGCACGTTATAGGAAAAATCCCTGATCACATTCACCACGCTTTCCAGCTTTGCCTCTTTTATATTCTTAATAAAGGCCTCATACGATGGGGCCACTTTATGAAGCACCTGATCGGCGGCTCCTACCTTTCCATTATGCGGATCTATAGCGGTCAGTTTTCCCGCTGGGGATAATGCTTTTAAAAGGCTACCCAGCAACACGGTAGACTTGCCATGGTAGCTACCTACTTCTACAATATTATGTGGCTCTTTTAATGCGGGGAACAGCTCCGCACAACAGTCCACAAATAATTTTGCTTCCTCTTCACTAAACCAGCCCTCAATCTGCTGTACTTTACTGAACAATCGCTTTGTCTGAAAGCCCTTGGGCAATACTGTTTTTTTCATAATGGAATGATTGGTTTCTTTAATATAGCAATTACATTTTTCGCGGATCGTTTTCCGTATCGCATCATTAAACAGGCGGGGGACCGGATGCAGCCAGTATATTTTATCATTTTTTAAGGCTTTGAGCAACTCTATACGGTTCACCTGCTGCCGGTATCGTACCAGTTCATAGCTGCAGGGGTTGGGATGAATCTCATAACCCAATAATCGGATCAGCGTCGGCAAGATCACTTCTTCTGTGGCCCATATCCGGGTTTGCTGCATGATCTTTTGCAACAGTGTATTCTCTTTAAAAAGTTGTAGAAGTGCCCGCACCGCCTTCATTGTAAAAACAGTACAGGGCCAGAAGGTCCAGTGTGCAAAACACTGCTCACCGCCGGGAAATTGCTTTAATAAAGGTTTCCAGAGCTCATATTCATTAAACGCAAGACCGGCCACATAATTGGTTTTATTAAACCGTTCTACCCGCACCGGGTTGCTCGACAGCATACCTGCCTCCGGCAGCAATGCGAGGTACTTACTGATATAATCAGTATATCCGGAACGGATACATAGCTGGTCCGAATCTACTATCGTAATAAATGAGCTGTCAAAATGATCGGCTGCATATTGAAAGCAATCCAATGCAAAATGGTGCAGGTAGCCATGTTTCATGGCCACAGGTTCGGGGTAAATCACCACATTGCTTCCACGGGGAAAATCACACTGGTCCAGCGGCAAGCTACCCGCCCCACCATTATACAGTAAAATAATGGAGTCCGGATCGTGATACTGCAAATTGCGGATCATGTCCCATATACATTCTTTTTTTTCATGAACCAGACAGGCAAAAATATTTTTAGCCGTGTGCTGTTTCTTTCTGCCGGATAAATCATGCAGCGGCCTTATCTTAATTTCCGGATAGGTAATTTTACCATTGGCGTAAAATTGCCAGTCATCCTGCATCAGGCCCTGGATCTCTTCCCGGTTATTCGGATGCCACCACGCTCCCGATACATCTTTGGGACTTATATTGGAAGGATGGATCATATGAACAGCAAACCGGTTATTTTCCAGTGCCCCGATCTCTTCGGCTTTCATATTCCATACAAAAAGCCCGTCCATACCCACATTAATATCTGCAAATTGATTCCGAAGCCAGGCTTTTTTCCAGTAACACAAAGAGCTGCCCAGCAGCCAGGGTCTTTGCCCTGAAGGATATCTGTATTCAAATGTTCTTTTGCTGTCAAGATCCAGGTACAAGAGCTGGTTGATACCACATACGTGCTTTTTTTCATTCATCAGCGCTGCAACCTGGTATCCTAACCGCCAGGGAGCATACCAGTCATCATCATCCCAGTTGGCAATAATAGTGCCCTGTGCATATTGACAAGCCATATTCAGCTTTGCCCCCAGCGTAATTTTCTGAGGAAGGTATTTATAACGGATACCAGGATGTTGCGGCACCAGATCGCTTATACAGTCCGTACCGTCATCAATAATAACCAACTCTTTATTCGGATAGTCCTGCTGCAGAAAATACCGGACCGCATGCGGTACAAAGGCACGGCGGTTATACGTAGGCATGATGCAGGACACCAGGGGAAGATCAGCAACTGACACAAAAAAAATTTATGGGATGAGGAAAGTGTATGAATAAAAAAACGAGGACAGTTGTTACCGACCTCGTAAATGCATACCACGGGATTCGAACCCTTCAACTTGCTTCACAAACTAAGATACCAAGTAGACTTAACGACCACTAAGACTCCAAGACTGCTTACAAACGATCAATACCAAAGAAATGTGACATGCATAATAAAGTTAAGCAATTTTACAGGCGAAAACAAATTTATAAGTACGTTTTTTATACCTAATATTAGGTAGTTGTTTTATTTTTTTAAGTTGGATCAATCAAAAAATGATTAAGGAACAGCATCAGCTGATCAATTATTTGCAGGCCAGCATCAGGGTGTATTGGTACCAGCAGCAGCTACCGCGCCATTCTTTACCTGTACGGAAACGGTCTTGCTGGGCACTA
This sequence comes from Niabella sp., assembly GCA_036384555.1. GTDB lineage: Bacteria > Bacteroidota > Bacteroidia > Chitinophagales > Chitinophagaceae > Niabella. The sequence goes on from DASVMC010000643.1 coordinate 4,381, forward strand.
CGTTCCATAGCACTACCCATTGGGCATTGGAAGGTTTTTGCTGAAGCGGATTGACATTGATACCCACATCAAATGAAACTTTCTGATTGCCATCCGCTGCTCCTGCAAAATTTTTTGTGATCATTAAGCGCGGGCCTAAAATACCCCAGATCCTTATGCCGTCAATTGCCGAAGTGTTGCCTGTGCTGCGCGTAATATAAAGAGTGTTATTTTCTACCAGCGCATTTTTACAGTTGCCGATAAAAATGCCATAACGATCCTGTTTACCCAGAACCCTGGGAAGCATTATTGAGATCGAGTTCCCGGTAATAGATACATTCCCCAATGTATCCGGATTTCTTGTAGCTGTCCTGTGGCTTACACCAGCATGTACACCCTGTAACACATTTGAGATAATATTATTATTTATAAAAACATCCCGGCCAACCTGGCCACCCAGCGTAATGCCCTGTGCCGCTATGGTACTGGCGGCCGCAGCTGCAGTTATCCCGTTAAGAAGCGTCCTGAAATTTACATACGACTCCTGCAATCTTTTATCAGTAACCAGTTTCAGTGCCAGCTCACTGATCCTTTTCTGCAGTTCCATAACCGACCGGGCAGGCGTGGGATAGCTGGCTGTCATGGCACGCTGCCAGTCTCCCTTTAAGGATGGATCTGTCCGGAAATTAACCGTAAAATTGCCTGACGTGATCGTAACATTATTAGCACCGCTCCCTTTACTCCTTCCGATTACACCTTCACGTACATTTGAAACCAGTATATCCTTAAGGGCTGCTCTTGAAAGACCGGAGTTATCACCTGATACATAGGTGCTGATCGTGTTCCGTTCAATATAACAGGCGCCTGTATTCACAATCAGTATCCCCTGCTGCCATGCACCCACAGCCAGATCACAATCCTCAATACGAACGGCTGCCGGCAATTCCGTAGTGCCCCTGATCGTTATACCTGTACAGTTCCTTTGTGTACTGATACCGGTCTTCAATGACACATGATGTAAGGTAATACTATTACAACCCGTAAAATTGAACACGCCATTGAGCCCTTTCACCAGTGATTTGTCGGCAGTACTGGCGGTTCCGCCTTCTGCATACAGATCTGTGACCGTAACCGAACTGCATTTATCAAATAATAATGCGGCCTCCGCCTTTGGCGAGAGGATCCGGGTAGCCAGTCCGGAGCCTACGATCTTTAAGTTACCTTTTCCACTAACACTAACCGGCTTTTCAAGCGGGTACTGTCCTGCCGGCAAACAGATCTGTGCATCCATACCTGCTTTTACACTTTCAAAAACGGCTTCCCATCCTTTTCCCGGTTTGGCAACATAGGTACACAAGCCCCCCCCCGTTTTCTGGCAGAGCTGATCCAGCGCCTGCTGCACATTTTTGATATTCGACGGAAAATTGCAGTTGTTGCTGTCAAAACAAATGTCTTCAGCGCAAATTTCTGTAAGGGTGGGAAATAAGGGGCGGCAATCTGTGCTGCTCAATTGCCCGTTCTGAACGACAATCAGTGCCAGGCGGCAATAATGCCGCTGGATACCTAGTGGGGCCATAGGTACCGGGTTCTTCGCACTATCCACCGGCCATTCAATACCGGCAGTAGCCGTACGTGCCGGAATCAGCCAGTAGTCTCCTTCATTATAAGTCCCTGCGCTAAACGATAACTGGATACCATTTTCCAGGTTCACCCAGCCATTCTGCATGGAAATACCGTTTTCCATGGAGGTACCCGGTACATCCCAGCGGCGCAACTTCAGGCCGCTTTTTGTTTCATATTGTACAATAGATGTTTTAAAGGTGATCTCCCCTGTAGCAATATCCACGGATTCGATCTGTACCAACTGATTACCGGCTACAGTAGGTTCTGTTTCTACTATCTGCACCCACTGCCCGTTTGTAAAACCCAGCACCTCGTCCTTACCCGTATCCGCTACCTGGGCCACACTTCCGGAAACCTTTATAATACTGGTTTCAATTGAGGCATTATTACGTGCCCATATATAGCGGGCAGTATTCCGGTCGCCACTTTTTAATATCTGCACCCGGTACAGCTGGTTCTCCAGCCCTGTAAACCCTGAGCTGGGTGGCAATACACAGGGCTTTTGTTCTGCTGTGTTCTGAACAGCCTGCGCATTCAAAGTACCTGTCGGCGCGGCTGTAAGACTGGTCCATTCCGGGAACACTGTTGCACAGGTTGGCGCACTATTAGCGGCAGTAACCGGCAGTAACTTCACCTGCCATAAATTTTTCAGCCGCACTGTAGTATCCGCCTCTCCTAATGCTACTTCCTGTATCTGCGGATCATCACAAAAATTAATTTCCTGTTGCCAGCCTTTTAAATAAACAATATAAGCACCATTTTTCAGC
>DASVMC010000644.1:0-1815 GCA_036384555.1 Niabella sp.
CATATTCATCCCAGGTCATTTGTTTCGGATAGGCTATTTTTTCCTTATCGAAAATGTCTTTGTTGTAAAATAGGGCATAGGCTGAACTGCGATAAGGAAGCGCATAATATTTACCGTTTTCCATGGCGGCGGTATCTAGAAAGCTGGGACCATATGGCGCTAAGTTTATTTTGTTGTTTTTCAACATTTTGGTCAAATCAACCAGGGCGTTTTTGGATGCATATAGATCCAGCTTGTTAATGCCATTAATGCTGTATAGATCAAGATTCGCACCGCCTGACAGCATGATGAGAAGCTTTTTAAAATACTCGTCATTCGCGTTGCTGATCATGTTTAATTTAACTTCTACATCCGCGTTCTTCCGGTTGAAAGCGGCGACCACTTTCTCCATATAGTCTTTTTCATCAGTCCAGGTGTAATATTGCAGGACTACTTTCTTGGATGCAGCGTAACTGCTACTATAGCCCGCCCAAAATATACTGGAAACCAGGCCAATCAGTAATACGCAGACAGCAAAACTACCGAAAAGAGATTTTTTGTTCATCCTGATCCTCTCCTTTATAGTGGTAAAAACAATTTTATTGTAAAGCTTCCGATTCATTTACAAAAGGTTGAACTTTTTTTAACACAAATGCGAAGCGAATCGTCAAGTTTAATTTTTATCACCCGAAAAACAGGTTAAAAAATCCCATTTAAGGCAAGAGACATCTTTTTTGCCAGCTAAGTTGAGCTTGAAGGCAAGAGCAAATTAACTCCGAAGGCAAATGGAGAGTTGAAGTTCTTTCAACTTTTGTTACAACAAACAGGTTGAACAGTTTACTGAAATTGACTTTGTTACAGAATTTCTATGTTAAAATGGAGTAAGGGGAGTCTCCTGAGAAGGATGATGAAATGGTTATCTTAATAATATTGATTTTTATAACCATACCTTTATTTCTGACCGTAAAACATAAAAACAATCAGGCCAGCCTGTTCCTTTTTTTAATGGTTTTATCTTACCTATTCGTAATGGGGGCTTTTCTTACTTATTTGGCGAAGGATAATTGTTATTATAACAGTTTATACAAATATCTCGGTATCAGCCAGAAGCTTCACAATTACCTCATCTTTTTCCCCGTTTCCGTGCCAATCATTATTCGAATGCTTAATTTATTTAGCGCTTTATTTGTCTATTGCAGCCTGTGTTTTTCATTGCTTTTTTCATTGGCAATGGATTCGAAACAATTCAGAAAAATTTTGGTTTTATTAGCGATATCTCCCGTTTTCCAGGTTGTTATCTATGATCCTGGGGTTTATCAATATTTATATTATCAACTTTATCCGGGGCTGCTTCCGTCAAAGTATATAACAGATTGGTATCAGATCATCCACATGATAACTTTTACTGTCAATTGTGGTTATCTGATTGCCGGTGTAGGACTCATTGTCTATGCTGCGTTAAATTCGCCAAGTATCCTGAAGATCCGTAGTTATACGCTTTTGGTCATGATTAGCTTTATCACGATTATTGTGACCTATTTTTACTTGAATTACCGGATGCCCGATTTATTGATCAAGGTATCAAAAGTTGCGAATTATGTCAGCTATGTCCCGCTTGATTTGGAAAATAACCCGATTTTTTACCGGTTTTTACCGGGTTTGACCATTCTTTGCTTTATCATAAATTCATTTGGGGTCTACAAATATGCGCATATTCGAAATAAGATTAAAAATCAGGATTGGGAAATTTCGCGTAATATCGACTCGGCGGCTTTAGTCACTAGAGTTTTTAGCCATTATTTGAAAAATGAATTGGTTGCAATCAAGTCCCAAATT
>DASVMC010000645.1:0-4356 GCA_036384555.1 Niabella sp.
AGGTACTTCATCCCTTCCGGATCAAAAGGGGTCATGGAAGCATTGTCGAAGGTGAGGTCCGTAATATGTCCCTGTGAAGATTTTAAGGTTACCAGGCGGTTCACCAGTTCTCCTGCAATGCCACGGATCACCTGTTTGCCTTTTACATCGTGAAAGGTGAACATCGGATTCACCATGGCGATGGTCAGGTTTCCACCCAGGAAGCCATATCGTTCCAGCAGCAGCACTTTTGATCCGTTCCTTGCAGCAGCAATGGCTGCACCAATACCAGCGGGACCTGCACCCACTACCAGCACTTCCGGACGGGCATACACGGGCAGTTCCCGTTTTTCTTCTTCGATAACATTCATATGACAAATAATTTTCTGCTAATCTATTGCCCAATTATTGATAAAACAATGAATCGGGTAACAAATTGTATGGGAACATTCCCGCAACCGTTCCCATATTTTTGTATCTTTCAGAAAGGTAGACAGATTTTGTTTTTATGAAATAAAACAGTTGTTTTGAGTTTAGGCAAAACAACCTGTTATCAGGCATTATGGCTTGCAGCAGCATACGGTACCCGAATGTAAAAAAGAATAAATGAAGAATCATCAGATAACGATCATTGATATTGCGCGGGAGCTGGGCATTTCCAAATCTACCGTTTCCCGGGCGCTGACCAACAGTACGAATATCCGTCCGGAAACGAGAGATGCGGTATTAAAAAAAGCAAAGGAGCTGGATTACCAGCCCAATATGCTGGCACTGGGACTCATCCGTAATGAATCGCGAACGCTGGGAGTTGTGATACCGGATATTCAAAAACCGTTTTTTGCAGCCATTGTAAGCGGCATCCAGCATACCGTAAGCCGTATTGGTTACCGGATCGTGATCGCACAGTCGGACGAGTCGCCACAGGAAGAAAAAGAGAATATAAAAGCCCTGATGCTAAGCCGGGTAGATGGGTTTATTGTATGCCATACCCGGGATACAAGGGATTTTGAACACATCAAGCTCCTGCACAGTAAGGGCTACCCGCTGGTATCCTTTGCCCGGATCTGTCCGGAGCTGCCTATACCCAAAGTAGTGGAAGATGATTTTAACGGGCTTTACACTACTACGCAACATTTGATAGAGCAGGGCAAAAAGAGGATCGCGCTCCTGGCAGGACCCCGGCAGTTACTGGCCAGCAAATTAAGGGTGAATGGATATAAGGTGGCCTTGCAGCAGCATGGTATCCCTTTTGATAAAGAACTGGTGGTGTATACGAAATTCCTGCACGACCAGGTAACAGCCGCACTGGAATGCTGGCTGCAGCTGAAGAACCATCCGGACGGTATTTGCACAGTATATGATGCGGGGGCTGTAAAGCTGATCGAGTTACTGAAACAAAAAGGAATAAAGATCACTGATGAAATTGCGGTTGCGGGTTTTGGTAATGACCCTGCGGCATCGATCATAGAACCGGGACTGACTTCCTATGCGCAAAAACCCTATGAAATAGGTGTTATTGCCGGTAGGTATATGCTGGATCTGCTGAACAAAAAATACCCGGTGCATCATTCAGACATGACCATTTGCAAGGGGGAGCTGATTGTAAGAAAGTCTACCTGTACCACAGTCAGAGGTCACTTACATTAATTTTTGTGCTCCCCGCTTACAGCTAATGATTTCCGGTAGCGGCAATACAGCACGAAAAAGATCGTAAAATAGGGCAGGAAAATAGCGGCATACTCTTTCAGGTTTTCTGCAAGATCGCCCATTAAAACCAATAGGGTGATGGCTGTAAGCAATGGTAATAAAAAGAAGCTGGACAGCGACAGCCAGCGGTTATTCCGGATCTGCTCCTTAAGGTTCAGGTAGAGGGTAGAAGAGCTGATCGTCAATAAAATAACGACCCCCCAGCCAAGTACATAAAACAGACCGGAAAAATCGCAACGCATGGTATTCTGATCTACAGGCCGCTGCGAAAGAATGAGCAGGATCAGCAGGGTGGTAATCACCAGCCCTACCAATAAACTGGTCAGCAGGAGAAAGGTCAGGCGTTTTGTCATTTTGTTTTTCTGTTATTTTTACTTTATATCAAAAAGGGATATAGGTAACCGCTGCGGAACGGATTTTTTCTCCTTATGCCGGACCCAAAAGTTTCTTTTGTCACACCTGGTTGGATCCGGTATCTGAAATTATATCTGACTATCTATAGATCCTGAAACAGGTCCAGAACGATTTTCTGATAGAAACAGGCTTTTTGGTCAGCTCTTCAATGAATGAATATTCCGGAGATATTATTGACTTTAATACTTCTTGTTTCCTGTGAGCAATACCCGCAAAGGGAGCAACCTGCCGGGCTTTACACCGGTGCACAAGAGTGTGACACAACAGGCGATGACAGCAGCACTGCAGCCGGGTACATAAAAGCCCTGGCACTGCAGCTTTGGAGTCTCCTGTTATTTTACCGGTCAATAGTAACTCTTACACCTTCACTGTGCGCCGTAAACTCAGGTGCATACATACACTGAATGCTGGTAATGCCATTGCTGAAATTGCCGGCTACCGTTGCAAACAGGCTGTATTCGAATACATACGTACCTTTTGGTAAATAACCAAAGAAGAAGTTGGTACTGGCATCTTTTGTAGTTTCGTAGTACCCCAGGCCGCCCTGCCACTTATAGCTGCTGAGCACATTTACCGGCTCAAAACCGCTGGCGCGCATGTCCTTCATGTGCACGTATTCCATATCCCGGTCTGCCCGCAGCTCTATACGTACTTTTATTTTGTCGCCTACTTTTACGGCACTTCCTTCTGTAACCGGCGTTAATACGGGTCCGCGATCGCTGTTGGTTTCCACAAATAATTTTTTGTGGAGTTGTAAAGGTGTTTCCGCAAATGTGATCTTATCCTGGTCCTCCAGATATTGCCAGTAAACACTTCCCCAGCTGGGAGAACTATTGTTCTTACCTCCGGATCGGGGGTTCGTTACTGACAGGGTAATATTGCCCATAGCGGGTCTTACCTTTTCTCCCGGAATGGTCTTTTTAAGATACCCGGTACCCGCTTCTGTATGTTCTGTTGCAGCTTCCACTTTTAAGCCGCCCAGATCAACAGACACGCCGGGAGTTGCAGACAACCATTGGGTCTCCTGTAATAATAAGGCATAGCAGGCTTCTGCAGTGGCTTTGGTACTTTTCCAATTATTGGTTTGTTTATTTTTCAGCAACCAGGTTCTTAAATCATCTGCGGTCTTTTTGTCTTTCGTAATTTCTTCAAAAGCTTCAATGATCAATGCCTGACGCTCAATGGGTGCTTCATACCACCACCAGCTGGAAGCAGCATCTTTATAATACATTCCCAGCTCTTCACTGTTTATCGCTGTTTCCCGCAGCGATTTCAGAATGGCTTTGGGAATAACGGCATCGCCTCCGCGGTGCAATGCCAAAGCGGTCATAGCCTGCATGTATTTGTTTGTTTTTGTCCAGGTTTTGGCCGCACGCCCGGTGAAATACGCCACCGCTTTCTGTGCGCCCGGAGCAATTTTCAGCTCCTTAAAGAAGCTACGCATGTATAAGTACTGGATCTCATAGTAAGAAGGAGTGTAGGTAGTTAACGAAACTTTGTTCCGGATCAGCTCATCGTACGTTTCTTTTATGCGCGCATCCAGATAGGGAACCGCCTTATTAATCATGCTATTTATTTTTTGGGTCTGAGCCTGTTCGATGCCATTTATCTTTTTCAGATGACCAATGCCGGTTACAATGTATTGTGTCATGTAGCGGTCGTCGCTACCGCCCTTAAACCATACAAATCCTCCGTTCGGGCTTTGCAGCTGGCTGAGTTTGTCATAAGCGCTGTTCAGCTCCCGGCTCATGCGTACCAGGTCAAATAACAGGGACATATTCTTTTTTTGCTGTGTTTCCGTTTGAGCCTGCAGTACCCAGGGGGTTTCTTCCAGCAGTGCTGCTTTTAGTTCCTGGTTCTTCTGCAGGTTGCTTGTAAACGTGGAAGTATCTGCTGTTTTCCAGTTGTCAAATACTTCTTTGATTTTAGGGGATCGGTTCGCAATAAGGGTGGCCAGTGAGTTGGCATAATAACGGTTCCATGTTTGCTCTGCACATTCATAGGGATATTCCATCATATAGGGCAATGCCTGTACCGCGTACCATGCGGGGTTAGAAGTGTATTCTACGGTCAGTGCCTGAGTGGTCAGGGTTTCGCTGTTTCCACTTTTGAGTAACTGATCGAAACTGAATTTTTTAGAGCCCGCGCCGCGTAACTGTAAAGGCAATGATTCGGTGACCAGCATCCGGTTGGTGAGCACAGGGAGCATATTTTCCTCACCGTCGCTTAGCGCTGTGGTCCCGCTGCTATCTGCAA
>DASVMC010000646.1:0-3042 GCA_036384555.1 Niabella sp.
ATATTGACGGGTTAAGAGTAGATGCGGTGAGCTCTATGCTGAAACTGAACTATTCAAGAACAGAAGGACAATGGGAGCCTAATGAATACGGAGGTGACGGGAATATTGAAGCTATCCGCTTTATCAGGGATCTGAATGAAACCATTTACAGAGACTTCCCGGATACGCAGACCATTGCAGAGGAAGCCACCGACTGGCCGGGCGTTTCACGGCCTACATTTAAAGACGGGCTCGGATTTGGAATGAAATGGATGATGGGCTGGATGCATGATACACTTGATTATTTTAAGCTGGATACCCTGTACCGTAAATACCATCAGAATAATTTTACGTTCAGCATGATGTATTATTATGATGAAAATTTTATGCTGCCTATCAGCCATGATGAAGTGGTACATGGAAAGAGCCCGTTGATCTATAAAATGCCCGGGGATCTTTGGCAGAAATTTGCTAACCTGCGCCTGTTTTTTACCTATATGTGGACGCACCCCGGCGCAAAACTATTGTTCATGGGTTCAGAGTTCGGACAAACCACGGAGTGGAACTATAAATCGGAACTGGACTGGTCTTTACTCCAACACAAAAGCCACAGGGGCGCACAGGAATGTTTGCGGACGCTGAATAAGATCCTGGTAGCGGAACCTGCTATGTACATCAATCAGTTCAATACAGACGGATTTGAATGGGTGGATCTGAGCCACCGTGAGGAAAGCGTGATCGTTTACAAAAGAAAAGGCACTCAACCGGAGGATGACCTGCTGATCCTGTTAAATATGACCCCGGAGGTGCGGTATGACTGGGTGGTGGAAACATCGGGAAAAGAATATACGCAGGAGCTGTTTAATTCCGATAGCCTGGTATATGACGGAACGGGTGATGTGTTTAACAAAGACCTCCGTATCAAACTGGTAGATGAGGCAGAAAAACGTTATGCAATTACACTCAACCTGCCCCCCCTGGCAGGGCTTATTCTGAAGTGAATAATTTTGGATACCCGGAATCAGCCGCCTGAATAATTGGAAAGCTGCTGTACCTGCCTGGTCCATTTTATTTTCCGGGAAAGCGTATCCATATCACAGATCAGTTGTTTTTTCCCGATCGTTCTGACAGCAGACGGATCTTTAACATCTTTTAGTACCTGTTCCAGCTGGCCCAGGGCGATCCATCCCATTGCATTTAAACTGTGAATGGTTATGGTGTATTTTTTCTTTTGAGGATCGGGGTAGGGCAGGACCTTAACGAGCCGGTTAAAATCGGCTGCCGTATTAAGGAAATGATCTTTAAGCTGGTGGTATTCCATAAACCGGTTGGGAACGGTATATACCCCGGCCCTGCTGTCTTTGTATACATCAAAGGCATCATTGGTTAACTGAAGCAGTCCCGACATAGGATAAAGTGCTTCCAGCACCTCAGGCGATGGATATTCGTCCAGCATTGTGTGATAAAGAAGAATGGAATGATAGCTCTTCTGGAAGGTTATTTCATAAAGCTCTTTTTCTGTAATGGACAGGTGCCGCTGTTTTAGAGATGCTTTTTGCCATTTGCAGACCTGCAGCAGCTGTTGCCGGAAACGCTCCTGAGCCGGCACGCTTTGTAATAACTGTAAATAGATCGTCCGGAGAAACGCTTCATTAAAATCAGCCGGCTGCCATTTTTCAGGATGGCTGCTAAATGCTTCTATCTGGTCAGGTGTCATTGCATCATCGTCAAAAAGGTCGTCATACAAAGGTCCAAAAATGCTTAGCAAAAGAATACGTTCCTGTTCATGTGCAGATAGCACTTTGCCGGTAAGCGTATAAAAATTATTGCACACGATATTCAGCCCCAGCTGCCAGTATTTTATAATACGGGGAAAATGTTTTGTAGACAGCCGCTCCTGCAGCCCTTGCTGTAAATGGTCGACCATATGGGTCAATTGATCGCTCATATACTGGTTCTGTTTTTTTAAGCGGGCAAACAGGGTATACAACTGTTCAAGTGTATTGAGCAAACTGATATGATAACTGGAATATGGCATATATATTAGGAACCTTAAAACTAAGGTCTTTTTTATTATTTATCCGGTAAATCTCCTGTATTATTTGATTCGCATAATAATGTTGCAGCCTGTAGCCGGGCAGGGTTTGAGGAACTTTGGATCTGTAAGGCGCTGCTTTTGGAGCCGGCAGATGGTAGTGCCAAAAATTCTTTTCCACAGATTAATAACGATATTTTCATATTAAGGATGTTACTTACATGAATTAATGTATTTTGCAGCTCCAAAAAAAAAGTTGAAGTATGGCATTTGAGCATTTTACTGTTCCTTATGAAATTGATCATAACTATTCCAAACGGGTGGCCTATTTTTCAATGGAGTTCGCCATTCATCAGGCTTTAAAAATCTACAGCGGCGGGTTAGGCTTTTTATCGGGCTCTCATTTTCGCAGTGCGTATGAACTAAAGCAGAATATGATTGGCGTCGGTATTTTGTGGAAATACGGCTATTACGACCAGGAACGTAACCAGGATCAGACGCTGGATGTGGCCTGGAATGAAAAGTTGTACAGCTTTCTGGAAGATACGGGCATCAAATTTCAGATATTGGTGCATGATGCCCCGGTTTGGGTGAAAGCCTTTTACCTGAACCCGGAAACATTTAAAACAGCTCCTTTATTTTTACTGAGCACAGATCTTCCGGAAAATGATTATGTATCTCAAACGATCAGCCATAAGCTATATGATGCCAATGTAGCCACAAAAGTGGCGCAGTTCATTTTACTGGGCGTAGGAGGAGCAAAACTGATCGATTTATTGGGCTTCAATCCGGAAATTTATCACCTTAATGAAGCTCATGGTCTTTCCGCAGCCTTTTATTTGTATCAAAAATACAATCAGAATATTGGTGAAGTAAGGAAGCGCCTGGTATTTACCACACACACACCGGAGGAAGCCGGTAATGAAAAGCACGATATTTACCTGTGCCATAAAATGAGTTATTTCTGTGGATTAAGTATTGACGAGGTAAAAGCGTTAACACACGATCAGAGCGATCAGTTCAATCAT
>DASVMC010000647.1:0-1599 GCA_036384555.1 Niabella sp.
GGCGCGTTAAATGCAGAGGCGATACCGGCCGTGGCACCGGCAGCAAGCAACAGCGTGCGCTCTTTATAGTCCAGTTTATAAGTTTGCGCATAATTGGAACCGATGGCCGCTCCTGAAACAGCTATGGGACTTTCCAAACCGGCAGAGCCGCCCAGCCCCACTGTTATAGCGCTTTGAATGATCTGTGAATACATTTTTACGCTGGAAACGATACTGGAATTTTGGGCAATTTCATATAAGATAGCCCCGATGCCCTTGCGGTCCTGCCCTTTGAAAACGGTGAGGACGATTGCTGTAGTAAGAACAATACCTAAAAAAGGAAAAACAATATAAAAAAGGATCTGGTACTCAAAATGTACCTTGGTTACAATGAGATAATGGATATAGTGCACAAGGGCTTTCAGCAATACACCTGCCAGTCCTGCTGTGCACCCTACTAAAATACCCGATAGGATAAGGAACTGGTTACGGTTGAGCCGGTTCTTTAGCCAGTGTAGAACAAGCTCATAACTGCGGACCTTTTCCAGCCCGTACTTTTGAAAATTTCTTTTAAACTTTAAAAAACTAAGATATTTCCTTTTATTATGAATTTCCACTAAACCTCCTATTAAATCGTGCGGGGCACTATAAAAACGCTTTAAAGAATAATAGCCGCAGGCCTGCAGCTTTTTGCCTGTATGCAATTACAGCAAAATTAATTAAAAAGCCGGTAACAGCGCGGGGTTCTTGCGTCAAAACGGTGTGGCGGCACAATCTTTAAAAGATGGCTCAGTTATAAGAGCCTGCAGATGCATAAACCGGATTCTTAATGCAGTTCTTTATACACCCTTTTACCTGGCGATAAAAAAGGAGGTCGGAATAATTGACCGGGACCAGTGGTGTGCCAGGCACTATAAATACAGCTTTCTGGTATTGTGCTTACCAGAAACAGTGCCTGGGAGTGCTGTTTATACAGCGGCAGTAACGTTTACGGCAACCCAACCTTTCGGGCCTCTTTCAACTTCAAATGCTACTTTTAAATTTTCTTTCAGTTCAACTGATGAAGAGTTGACATGCACAAAAATGCTTTCTTTTGACTGGGTATCTTTGATAAATCCAAACCCTTTATTGCTGTCAAAAAAAGTGATCACTCCGGTTCTGACAGCAGTGGCAGTATTCAGATCATTGCTGTTTGCTACAACAGGAGGGATGTCGTCGTTAGTAATGGGCCTTGGTTTTTTCACAGGCGGTGTAGCGGATAGATTGCCATATTCATCTACAAAGGCCATCATATCATCCAGGCTTTTACCCTTTTGGGTATTTTCTTTTCGTTCCTGCTTTTTTTCTTCCTTTTTCTTTTTAGCGTTTCTTTTTTTTAATTCTCGTTCCCGTTTGTTCCAGGTTTCTCCCATTAGATTCTTTTAAAGGTGAAATAATAAATAACAGGGGTATTGATCAGCATACCCGGTTATTTGGTTGCCGCACTTAAGCGTGTGAATCCGGATCCGCTAAATAAGCGCGACAGGTTAATGTCTTTCGTTTTTTTCCATAACTCCAGTTTTTTAGAGTTGACCACACGCCAGAAGTTTTTTGCCTTCAGTTCATCATAGTCGCGCAGGT
>DASVMC010000648.1:0-3686 GCA_036384555.1 Niabella sp.
CGTAAATTGATCGCTATTGTCATTAACCGTGAGCACATATTCCCCGGCATTATTGGTGATAGTACCATTTTTACCGTTTGAAGAACTGACCGTTGCGGCTGCTACAGGCCGGTTCCAGTGATCGGTCACTTTACCTTTCACTACAACAGACGCTGATTGGGCAAACACCGCTATGCCGCTGCAAAGGCCAATGGCCAGAAAGAAAATTTTTAAACTTAGCTTATAGTTCATTTGATTTGTTGTTATTGTCCTTAAACAGATTTAATCTTTACCAGCCTGGGTTCTGCCAGTTCACGCCTGTATTACTTAACAAAATACTTGCTTCACTCAACGGAACCGGTAGCCATAGGTATTTATTGGTATAACAAGCTCTTGCAGTGGAGCGAATCAATTTCCTGCCATAAGTATATGTACCGTTGCTGTTCCGTTTGATATCAGCAGCCGTAATCCATTTGTCCGTCTCTGAAAGGTCGCCGGTAGGGCTGCTCCATCTGCGCACATCAAAATACCGGTTTTCTTCCATGGCCAGTTCTACGCGCCGCTCATGATGGATCCGCAAGATCAGGTCGGCCTGTGACAATCCCGCAGGCAGGTCGGGCATACCTGCGCGTTGCCTGATTTCATTTACGGCGCTATAGGCTTCTGAAAGCTGACCGGCTTCTGCGGCCGCTTCAGCAAAGTTTAAGATCACTTCGCCCAAACGGAATAATTTCCAGTTGGCTCCGCCCACTACGTTATCATTACCACAGTTGGGATGCAGGAACTTGCGCTCAAAATATCCTGTACGGGTCGCTTTCCTGACAGTTCCGTCCGTACCTGTTTGCGGTTCACCTGCCCAGGTAGCAATAATACGGGTACGCGTGCCTTTACCCGCCGGATAATTTTCAGGAGAACCCTCTACCTCAGCAAAATTCCATTGGCTGTATCGTTTTGATCCATTGTAATAGATGGACGCATAAAAGCGCGGATCTCTGTTTGCATAGGGGTTCTGAGGATCATAGCTTTTGTTATTGGGATTGTAATTGGGTTTTAGGTGTTGCTCGTCAAGATAGGGTTTTGAAAGATCCAGAATCGGTTGCCCGTCGTTTGTTTCGTAGGCATCTACCAGCTCCTGCGAGGGACAGGTGCCCGATTTATAGCCGTCCTGCGCACCAATACCATCAATATCCCATATATTACCTTGCCCGTCCTTACTTTGATAGAGCGTTTCCTTATCTACCGGCTGATCTGTATAGGCCATCGTTTGAGTGAAATACTCATTATATAAAGCGGCATGCTCATTTTTATCTGGTCCGATAAATGCAAAGTTCGAAAGATAAGTTTGCGGAAAATTTACTTTATTGTACAAGGCAAATCCCTGTGCTCTCAGGTTCTGAAGAGAGGTTTTGTTGATCTCGTAAGCCTCCTGCCAGTAATTCTGCCCTCCGTTATTTAAAGGGCTGGCCGCAAATAGAATCATCTTTGATTTAATGGCTTCGGCCATCGCTTTGTTGACACGGCCTCCCTCAGAATTGGTCGTAATTCTCCAGGGAAGTTCTTTGATCGCCAGCGCTGAATCACAGTCTGCAATGATGAACTTTGCAACATCATAATAGCTCGCTTTTGTCAGTGTGGTAAAATTATCTTTATAAGAGAACGGCGCACTTTGGATCGGGAGCGCTGCTCCGAACCATTTTAACAACTCGGAGTAATAATAGGCCCTTAGTACATGGGCTTCGGCTGTCCAGCGATGCCTGTCTGATTCCTGGTTAACTGTGGCATTCCCGATCTGGCTCAAGAAATAACTGCAATTATAGATGCCGGACCAGTAACGCGCCCAGTAGTCGCCATTTCCCATATCAGCACTCACGTTAGTAGCGGGATGGTTGCCTGCGGAAGCATTGCCAGAGTACATTCTTCCTGAAGAAAGGGTAGGTTCTGCTTCAGCGTCCGTATCCCAGGCTTCATCGCTCCATACTACGGGACCGCGGCACCAGAAAAAATAGCGTGTTCCTTTTGCGGGAAGATAATTATAGCAGGTATTTAAATAAGCAGCTGTCTTGTCATTATCTGAAAAGACCTCATCCAGCGTAATTTTCCCGTCCGGATAGGTGTCAAAAACCTTATTGCAGGAGCTCAGCGCAATGACTGTTGCGAAGAAGACCAACAGGGAAAGGTTTGTTTTAAAAAAAGTAATTCTGGGTTTCATTTTTATTCTTTTATTTTTTGAGCAACCGGCTCATTATTTTCATTTAACAAACTGATAGAAAGGCATTTAAAATGTGATGCTCGCACCAACATTTAAAGAACGTGTGACCGGATACCCCAGCGCGTCGGCTCCTTCCGGATCCAGGTGTCCCATCCGGAGCTTATCCCATACAAAATAATTCTGGGCGCTTACGTACACGCGCAGTCCCTGAACCGACAAACGTTTCAATGCGCCGGCCGGCAGGGTATAGGCCAGCTCAATATTTTTCAGGCGCAAAAACGAGCGGTCCATAATGAAGAAATCGTTAGCAATATGGTTCGTATTCTGGCCGGTGCTCAGGGCAGGATAGGTGATCTTTTCACCATTGGCATAACGCTCGGCCGTCCAGGCAGTTCTTTGATAGCCAAAATAAGTGCCAATACTTTTTACAAATTCATAAACGCCCTGATCAGAATAAGTATGTGAATACTTCGCTACTCCCTGGATAAATGGTGTCAATTCAAAATTCTTATACCGGAGAGAGAACATAAAACCGTAACTGACCCGGGGTACCAGGTCGGAATAGCCGATCGGAGCAACATCCTTGTCGTCAACTATGCCATCCCCGTTCAAGTCCACATATTTAAAATCACCTACGCGGGGTGTGCCAAAACTATACTTTGTTTTTGCAAGGTAGTCATCCAACTCCTGCTGGGAGTTAAAGTACCCGTTGCCATTACTGTAGTCAATTTTATAGCCCCATTGCTGGCCCAGGGAATATCCGGTTGTGTGATAGGGATATACATAAGAGTCGTCCCGTTTTGCTTCATCCATAAATTTTACCTTATTATGATTGTAGCTGTAATTGCCCTTCACCATCAGTGAAATATCCTTGGAAAAACTTTTATTATAGGTTAATTCTACTTCAAACCCCTTGTTAAATATATTGCCCATATTCACTTTGGGAAGATTACCAACAGGGACTCCCTGAAGTACCGGAACAGTACCTCTTGTCAGTAAAATATCCACCCGGTTTTCGGTAAAATAATCAAAGGAAGCAGAGAAATCCTTTAATAGGCCCAGGTCAACCCCGACATTCATTTTTGTAGCGGTTTCCCAGGTAATATCCGGATTACCTAGCAAGCTGATATTGACCTGTTGCCCATTTCCCAGGCTGCCAAGAGCACCGGAAGACAATGTGATATCATCAAAGTACAAAAAGCGGCGGTCGCCCACAATTTTGTCGTTCCCGACCTTTCCGTATGATCCCCGGAATTTTAAATAGCTAAGCACCGGCGTTATTGTTTTAAAGAACTTTTCATTGCTGGCAACCCATCCCAGGGAGGCGGCAGGGAAAAAGCCAAAGCGCTTCTCCGGTGAAAACTGCTCCGAGCCATTGTATCCCATATTTACCTCTACCAGATACCGGTTATCATACGCATAGGTACCACGGCCTGCAAATCCTACTACATTGAAAGGAATTTCACCGGCAGTTGTTTCCCAATTATCGCGCTGTGCT
>DASVMC010000649.1:0-6951 GCA_036384555.1 Niabella sp.
AAAAAAGGGCGGCAGCGGTACACTTTGCGGAAGGGGCCCGGTAAAAACCACATCGTTCCAACAATAGCTGCGGCAGCAAAAAATGATTGTAACAGCGGTATTTATGCTGATGCATCTTACAGGATGCCGGATGAATAAGAGGAACGGGCTATGCTTCCTTTACGGAAATAAATAGCTGGCGGAACCTTCCTGTACGTTTTTTTGAATGAGCTGCGCAGAAAAAAATATGAGCGGAAGCGTTCTATTATTGTATTCATTTGTTATTTTTAAGGCAGTAACCCATTATATAACGACTAATTATTATAATTTGAATTGGTCACAGGAAAAAGAACTGTTTAAACGGGTGGCTGAAGGAGATGAATCAGCATTCAAGGCAATATATTTGAATTATACGGCAAAACTTTACCCGCACGTATGTAAATTATTGAGCGATTATGTGTGGGCCGAAGAGATCATTCAGGATGTTTTTACCCGGCTCTGGCAAAACCGGTCCATGCTGGCCACCATCGACAACCCCTCCGCTTATTTGTATCGCATGGCTGCTAACCATACACTGGATTACCTGAAACATAAATCGGTAGAAATAAAATCCCAATACAAGGTAAAACAGCTTGCTAAAGCAATCAATAAAAGAGACCTGGAGAAAGAATTTGACTTCAAACAGCTGGAAGTGCTTTTTTCACAGGCCATCAAGCTGTTGAGCCCTCAGAGAAAACAGATTTTTATCATGCGGCATGAATTAGGGCTGCATTATGATGAGATCGCTTCCAATCTTCAGCTGTCAAAAAATACTGTCCGCAATCATTTATCCGAATCACTCCAGATTGTGCGGAAATGGATGATACAGCAAGGAGTGACCTTTCTTTTAGTTTCTTCCCTTTTTTTCGAAGTTGCCTAGTACATAATAGTTAGCTGGTCGTCTATAAGATAAATAGCCACTTAAAAGGCCGTTTATGCAGGAAGGACCAGACCAATTATGGGATAAATATGTGAAGCGCATTGCTTCTGAGGAAGAATTAGAGCAATTGTTTGAGTACCTGCGGGATGCCAATGCCGATCCGGAACATCTTGCATGGCTGGAAAAATACCTTTCCTCGGGAGCGCAGGAGCCCTCTTTTGACGAAAACTACTGGTCCCGGAAAATCGGTAAAATACTACATCCGGAAGCGGTTCCGGAAACGGATACAGCAAGACCCGCAAAATGGTGGCTGTTCCGGGCAGCGGCTGTGCTGCTATTGGCGGGGGCAGGGCTTTTTTTTCTGAGAATGCAGCACCGTTTGGCAGCTCCTGGAAAAACGGGGCGGCCAACCGCAGCGGTCAACCGGATGTCAGCCGGTAACCAGGCCAGTATTACGCTGGCAGATGGCCGTACGGTATTGCTGGACAGTATGGCAAGCGGACTGGTTGTACAGGATAACGGCAGGCTGGTAAAACAGGCGGACGGCCGGATCATTTATGAACAATTAAAAAATGCTGCTGTTAACGAGCAAAACAATACACTGAATAACCCAAGGGGAGGTAGGGTAGTAGACATGGTTTTATCTGATGGCACCCACGTATGGCTAAATGCAGCTTCTTCTATTAATTATCCGGTTGTCTTTTCAGGAAAAGAAAGAAAAGTGACCATATCCGGCGAAGCTTATTTTGAAGTGGCGCATGATCCATCCAGACCGTTTTATGTAGAAAAAGACGGATTGGAAATACGGGTATTGGGAACCCATTTTAATATCAATGCCTACGCGGATGACCCGGTACCGAGCATTACCCTGCTGCAGGGAAAAGTACGTGTTGCCGCAAAACGGGAGGGGAAGACCCTCAATGCGCTGCAGATACAGCCAGGACAACAGGCTCTTTTAATACAGGATCATTTTACAGTCAATAATGCGCCTGACCTCAAAGCAATTATGGCATGGAAGAACGGTGATTTTGAATTTACCGGTTCCTCTATTCAATCTATTATGCGGCAGATCGGTCGCTGGTACGATATGGATATTATTTATCAGGGAGAGCTGCCTTCCGACGAATTTGTAGGCAAAATATCCAGACAGGAAGATGTTTCCCGGATATTAAAGATCCTGGAAGCAACAGGTAAGGTGGCCTTTCAGATACAGGGGCGGAAAATTATCGTTCGTAAACTTTAAAAATACAGGATTATGAAAATTGATTCAGGGTAAAGACCTTGTAAAAAAATCGCTTCAGTGCCACCTGAAGCGATGAGGTAAGGTTTGACAAAATTTAAACAGGACATTCACTGATTCGCCAACTCTCAAACCCCGTCCCAGGTATAGGGACATAGCAAAGTTATGCTAAAGCTTCAATACGGTTTTGATTTTAACAAATTCCGGTTATTTGAAAATAAAGAATTATTACTGCCCGGAAGGCAACTGCGATCTTTCCCAGACAGGACTTTTCAGAAAACCATGAAACTGACAATTATATTGCTTTTATTTACCTGTATGCATGTTTGTGCAAAAACCGATGCACAAAAAATCACGCTCCTGGTAAAAAATGTTCCCTTGCAAACGGTCCTGGAAAAAATAAGCCGGCAATCCGGCATGCCGGTCGTTTACACAAAAGGGATGCTGCAAAAAAGCAATAAAGTTACTGCCGACTTTAAGAATGCAACGCTGGAACAGGTACTGCAGGGCGTGTTTTCCAATCAACCGCTGGAATTTGCCCTGGTCAACAATACCATCGTGCTTAAGGAGAAACGGATAAAGGCGGCTGTTATTGCTCCACCCGCGCTGATCACGCCCCGGGTAATTGCCCCGATTACTGTTTCGGGAACGGTTACAGATTCGGCAGGAACGCCTATTGCTAATGTTTCAGTAGTTGTAAAAGGTACGCGGCAGGGAACGAACACCAATGCTGCGGGAATGTACACGATTACCGCTTCTGAAAATGCTATTTTGGTATTCAGTTATGTGGGCTATGAGGAAAAGGAAGTAAAAGTGAACGGACAGCATACGATAAGCATAATATTAAAAGCCCGTCCGGCAGAAATGGACCAGGTGGTTGTGATCGGCTATGGAACGGTTAAACGATCGGAAATCACGGGAAGTATTGCTAATGTAAAAGGAGATGAGGTGGCCAACAAACCTGTAGTGAGTTTTGATGCTGCGCTGAATGGCCGTGCTACAGGTGTAAGCATGACGGCAAATGAAGGTGTGGCCAATGCTGCGCCGGTATTCAGGATCAGGGGCGTTAACTCCTTATCGCTGAGTTCCTATCCTTTAATTGTTGTAGATGGCGTACCCATGTATACCGAAGACGTGAATGTTGGCGGTAATGCCACAAACAATCCGTTGTCCTCTATTTCACCTGATGATATAGAGAGCATTGACATTGCGAAAGATGCTGCCGCAACAAGTATCTACGGCAGCCGTGCGGCAAACGGGGTGGTATTTGTAACAACAAAATCGGGAAAGCGTGGCAGGGCAAAAGTTGTTTATAATGCCTCCTTCGGCATGAATAAAGCAGCCCGTCTGGCAGAGGTGCTCAATGCAGAGCAATACCTGGAAATTAAAAATGAAGGGTTGAAAAATGCAGGCACTTATGATGCTGTTAAAAATTACTACGGAACATCTATAGGGCCCGATGGAAAAGTAGTTGACACCCGGTGGTACGATTATATTTTCCGGACCGGCAAATTCCAGAATCACAGTGTTAGCATTTCCGGGGCAAATGACAGGACCACTTATTACTTTTCAGCGGGGTATAATGATCGTGATGGTATTGTTCAGGGAAATGATTTTAACAGGAAATCGCTGGATTATAATATAGAGCACAAGGTAAACAGCTGGCTGAAAATAGGCTCTAAAACCAACTTCGGATCCAATTATACGTCAGCTGTATTGTCAACAGGGCAGGGAGTAAGCTCCACTTCGTCTAACTCTATAGCCTATCGCCTCGGCTTTATTTCAGCTCCTATTGTAGGGCCTTATAACCGCGATGGATCCTTTAATGTGGTGGGCCCGAATATTGGAATAATGGATAACCAGGGCCACCTTACGGCTACAGCCCGGCTGGGATATACCAACCCGGTTGTAACCCTTAGTTATAATGCGGATAATACCTCCAACATCTTTATTCAGTCGAGCAACTATGCAGAGATCAGGCCGGTTTCATGGATGACCTTTAAGTCTTTATATGGTATTAATAATATGTACAGCCGTACGGAGCGCTATTTTGATCCACGTACCAATGAAGGTCAAAGTGCAAAAGGCAGTGCCACCGGCGTATCTGCTAAAAGAGAAACCACTATATGGACAAACACATTAAACCTGAACCACGATTTTAATGAACATAGTTTTGATTTATTGCTGGGAGAAGAGGAACAAACGTTTAAAGGAGATGGTTTCGGTTTAACGAGGAGCAACCAGTCTGATCCGTTCTACTCCAACCTGCAGGGCGGTTTCAGTAACGTTGCTATTTCGAACACCACAGACCGTATTTTTTATAATTATCTGATATCCCTGTTTTCCCGGGTGCAGTATAATTACGGGAAAAAATATTATTTATCGGCAAATTTCAGAAGAGATGAAACCTCGGTACTGGGCGCTAATAATAAAGACGGCAGCTTTTGGGGCGTTTCAGGCGCCTGGCAGATTGACCGGGAAAAGTTTTGGAAAGATGCCGCTATTTCAAAAGTGATCAACAGTTTAAAACTGAATGCCAGCTATGGAAAAGTAGGGAATATTGCAGGTATCGGTGATTTTGCTTCACTGGCTACCTATAATGCTATCTTGTATGGCACAGCACCTGGTCTGTATTATGCTTCTGCAGGGAATAAGGATCTCCAGTGGGAAACAAGTAAGAAGCTGGATGTCGGGCTTAATATAGGATTGCTGGACAGCAGGCTTACTGTAGATCTGTCCTATTACAAAAATAATATTGACGGGTTGATCTTTAGTGTTCCGGTTCCGTCATCCGCCGGGCTTCCGGGTACCCAGATCAACGCTGTGTTATCCAATATCGGGTCTATGTATAACCAGGGACTGGAGCTTTCGCTTAATGGAAAACTGATACAGTCGGAAAACCTGAGCTGGAACAGTAATCTTAATATTTCCTATAATAAAAACGAAGTGACTGCTCTGGCGCCCGGTGTGCCCAGTTTACTTATTGACGCAGGGGCCGGGGTTATTTCAGCCTCTTTACCGGGTTATCCGGTAGGAATGATCTATGCCATTCGTACAGATGGTGTGGATCCGGCAACGGGCAGAAGAATATTTTTAGATGGTAGTGGCAAAAAGGTTTTTTACCAGCAGGTAGTTCCTGCTTCGGGAGGCTATCAATGGGAGTATGAAGACGGATCGGAAGCGCCGCCGGTATCTACAACCGAGGATGGGGTGGTATATAAAAATACAAACCCGAAATTCTTTGGCGGCTTTTCCAACACCTTCCGGTTTAAAAATTTTGATATTGATTTTTTAATAACGTATCAGCTGGGCGGTTATATGTATTATGCTACCCAGGCGTCCCTGATGGATATGCGGTTTCAGAATAACTCGGTGAAAGTGCTGGACAGGTGGCAAAAGCCCGGTGACATTACAGATGTTCCCAAAGTGGTGGATGGGGATATTACTTCCTGGGGGTACTCAACACCCCTGACCTGTAATGTTTACAAAAGTGATTATGCCCGCTTAAAAAACGTTTCCCTCGGCTATAATTTTCCCCGCAAATGGTTAGACCGGATTAAATTCTCAAGTATCCGGCTGTATGTCAGCGGGCAAAACTTAGCTATTGTAACACCCTATCCGGGGGCTGATCCGGAGGTTACCAGCTCCGGGAATGCTACGGCAACACAGGGATTTGATAAAAACATGACGCCTAATGCACGCACCTATGCTGTTGGATTACAAGTAGGTTTCTAACCATTTAATAAAGAATTGTATGAAAAAGAAACGGATAAATCTATTTTTAGCTGTAGCACTTCTTGTGTTAGCAGCCGCTTGCAATAAAAACGAAAAACTCAATCCTTTACCCACGACCCTGATCTCCGATTTGTCGGCATTTGAAACCCCGGACCGGATCGCTAACCAGGTTAACGGGTTATACGCCACTTATAAACAGGGAGGCTTCTGGGGAAGCGGGTACCTGTATTACAGTGAGGCAAGGGCGGGTGATTTTATTGCCACGAACCTGAATCCCACACGTGGCGCACTGTCTTACCAGATGATCGTGGATCCTGCCACGGCTGATGTGGCAAATGTGTGGGAGCAGGGCTATCAGGTCATTAACGGCTGTAACGTTTTTATTGAAGGAATGGAAAAACAAGGTAATGCGGTAGTAGGTGATGAAAACGGCAAGAACTATATCGCAGAAGCAAGATTCTTAAGAGGGCTTTCCTATTATTACCTGCTGCAATTATATGCAGACCCTTACATGAAAAACGGAGGCACGAGTCCGGGTTTGCCACTCCGGCTTACGGCCAACAGGGGGCTGGCTGATTATAACCTTGCAAGAAGCACTGTAGTACAGATATACAACCAGGTGATCAGTGATCTGAATTTTGCCGAACAAAACCTGCCGGATCAATACAGCACGGCACTGCTGAATACAACGCGGGCGCATAAGAATACTGCAATTGCAGCAAAAACCAATGTGTTTCTGAGTATGGGGAAATATGACAGTGTGGTATATGAGGCAAACAAAATTGTATCTGCCAGTGCCCCGTTTACGGCACCCTCAGGTGTGGCAAATGCATTAACCCCTGATATAACAGCTGTTTTTAAGGCTCCATACACAGCTGCTGAATCGGTATTTTCAATGCCATTCAGTGCTACTGATGTTCCGGGAACTTCCCTTGGCAATGCTTATCTGCCCGATGGAACAAATGCCTCGGGCCTGGGCACTTCCGGAACGGGCGATTTTTATTTATTTGAAAACGGGGTAGTAAATGAACCTTCCTGGAGCACCAATGACAAAAGACGGTCCTTTGTGTTCAAAACA
>DASVMC010000650.1:0-1726 GCA_036384555.1 Niabella sp.
TAGAGTAAATGGTAATACCCAGACGGGATAATTCTTTTGCAATGGGCTCAAGGCCATCCTTGTAAAAAACGGAAATCAGCGCAGATTGGATCTTTTTATTCATCAGTTCTAATTTTTTATGCCCTGCCACAGCAGGAGGCGCAAAGGTACGCCTTCAAAAGTTCATTACAAAAGCTCCTTTCTCCACAACATTATGACAAGGAATATGAAACGCAGCGCAATCTTTTTTCCAGTACTGTACTTTCCAGGCGGATGCAGACCCATCGATGACTACCTGCCGGGGTTGTACCTGCTGAACTAACTGTGCTATATATAATTTTGGATTTCCCGCAAGAATGACCAGATCTATTGTTCCCTTTACTGTAATTGCATCCACAGGCCCCCTTACCCATAAAACCGACTTTTTATTGAAGAGAAACAAACGATTGTTCTCAGACACATCAATCAGCACGGGTGCTCTCAGACGATACAGGAATATTGCCGGCAGCATAACCGCTTTTTGCGTAAGCGGATCGTTGAATCCCGCAGCATCCCCGTATAAAAAATGATCGCGGCCATCAATAAAATCAACGGCGCTTGTTCCGTTAATATTATAAACAATCAGTTTCTGCTGTTTACCCGCCCTGTAAAATGCAGCGGCCCTGATGCCTGTTACTGATAACATGCTCGCTATACCCATCCACAAACCCGTTTTTTGCTTATACAAAAGCCAAAGAGCCATACCCGTAATGAAAAGATACAATAAAAGCACCTGTGGTATATTTAGCTGAATTCCTTTCCATACTGCAAACGGATAATCGCCAAGATGTTCAATAATACTATTCATCCACCAGATAGAGGCGCTTAAACTATTGCCGGCAATCCGGGCCAGTGCCTCAAATGGAGCCACTATCAGCAACAGAAGCTCCCCTATCAGAATTAAACTGGATAAAGGCACAACCAATATGTTGGTTATTAAAAAACAAATGGGAAATTGATGAAAGTGATACGCAGCAATGGGCGTGGTGAGTATTTGAGCCGCAAAGCTTACCGCACATAATTGCCACACTGCATTTAAGAGCCTGTTACGCACAAACATGAGGTAATAGATGGGTTTATAAAAAAGAACAATGCCCAATACGGCTGTATAAGACAACTGGAAGCCTGCATCCCATAACCAATACGGATTATAACAAAGCAATACAAACGCAGCAGCTGCCAATGTATTATAAACAGAAGCCTTACGATTAAAACTTTTACCCAATAATATAAATGTGAACATTACTGCAGCTCTGACTATTGAAGCCGCGCCGCCGGCCAGTAAAGTAAACAGCCACAACACAATTAACATAATTACCGGATGGAGCCAACGGGTACTTCTCCGCTTCAACAAGGGATTTAAAAACAGATTCAGTAACCAGTACACCAGCCCCAGGTGCATCCCGGAAACAGCAATAACATGCACAACACCTGTATCACTATAAGACTGCAACAGATCTTTATCCAGATCATCCCGGTATCCGATCAGCAATGCCTCTGCCAGCCCCAGCTCCTTAGGACCCTGAATATAGCGTTTTAAGGTATGAAGAATGGCCGTTCGTTTTTCATAGAGTTTCAATTCGAAACCCGGTTTTGAAGGTTGAGGCAGTTTTACAAAATCGCCCAGAGTAAGAAAAACCTGGTGGGTAAGACCATTAAACAAAGCATATCGTTTATAATCGAACCCACCGGGGTTACCCGTGTTCCT
>DASVMC010000651.1:0-6741 GCA_036384555.1 Niabella sp.
GTTCCGGTACCTGCGGTTGATCGTGCAGACCAAAGAAACTCCGTTAACCATCGATAGTCTGTATGGCACTTTTACGGGGTATCCTTTTAAACAGGCAGCAGTGTTTAACACGGATAATGCGGAGGTAAAACAGATACTGGACATTGGCTGGCGTACGGCAAGACTCAATGCCTTTGAAACCTATACGGATTGTCCCTACTATGAGCAGCTGCAGTATATAGGCGATACCCGCATACAGGCAATGATCTCCTATTATTACAGCGGGGACGACCGCCTGGCCCGTAATGCGCTGAACCTGATGAACGACTCACGCCTGCCCGAAGGAGTAACGCTCAGCCGCTACCCAACCCGCTCCACCCAGGTCATTTCCACCTTTTCCTTATGGTACATCGGTATGCTGTATGATTACTGGATGTACCGGAATGATCCCGGTTTCTTAAAGGATAAATTAATGGGCGCACGGGCCATTCTTGATTTCTTTAGTAAATATCAGGTGGCAGACGGTTCTTTATGCAATACGCCTTACTGGACCTTTGTAGATTGGGCCAATGGTAAGAACTGGATGATGGGAGCGCCACCCAATGGAACTGATGGTTGTTCGGCCATCTTCGATCTGCAGTTATTATGGGCGTACCAGTGGGCCGAAGCATTGGAGCGTCACATCGGTTCCGCCGCCTTTGCAGATCAATACCACCAAAAGGCAGCGCAGCTAAAGCAGACCATTCAATCAAAATACTGGGATGCCGCAAAAGGGTTGTATGCTGATACCAGAGAGAAAACGGGTTTTTCCCAGCACGCCAATGCACTGGCACTGCTCACCGGCCAGGTGAATAAGGCTGATATGCAGGCATTTGGCAAACGGTTGCTTGCAGACAAAACCCTTACACAATGCACCATTTACTTTAAATATTACCTGCACCAGGCACTGGTAAAAGCGGGTTTGGGAAATGATTATATGAATTGGTTAGGCACTTGGCGCGACAATATTAAAATGGGTCTCACTACCTGGGCAGAAGAACCCGATCTGTATAAAACGCGCTCTGATTGCCATGCCTGGGGAAGCAGCCCCAACATCGAATTTTTCAGAACCGTATTAGGTATTGACAGCGATGCGCCTGGTTTTGGTAAAATAAAGGTGGAGCCGCACCTGGGCAGCCTGACAAAAGCCAGCGGGGAAATGCCGCACCCCAACGGTAAGGTAGTCGTATCTTATTTATTCAAAAACCAAAAATGGGATATGCGTATTGCCCTTCCGGAAAACACTTCGGGTGTTTTTGTATGGAAAGAAAAAGCGTATCCGTTAAAGGCAGGAGAAAATAAGTTGATGCTTTAAATAAAGAACCCGGCTAATATCGCGGCTGCCTGTTCCATCACTTATTCTTGTCTCACTAAAATGCTGGTATTTATACCAGCGCTCCTTCTTTTGTAAAAAATAAAACAAAATAGGGGCAATATGGAGGTAGGCGTGTTTTTAGGGTACTTATTATAAGAAAAGATAAACGATTCTTTATATATGAAAAGGTATGACCATGCAAAACTGTTGATAAAGCCAGGTCTTGTGGCAATGGTGCTTTTATTGATTGCAGGTTGCTCAAAGAGTAAATTCCTGGAAGAGACCACTACTACCAACCTCAATGAGCAGACTGTTTTCAGCGATAGTGCCTACGCAATGAACTTTTTGAATAATATTTATTCAAATGTCGGGTTCAGTTTTAGCCCCACACGGTTTAACAACGGAGCATTAATAAATCCGATTTCAAATGGAGGACTGGATGCGGCTTCCTCAGAAGCCGATGTACCCAAGGCAGGTGTTCCGGCTACTTCAGTCGGTTTTGCCACCGGGTCTCTTACTCCGACAACGGTATCAGACGACGCGTGGAAAACGGGTTATGCACAGATAAGAGCCGTTAATCAATATTTGAAACATGCGGCCACGCTGCCTTTTGCGAAAAATCTCATTGACCGCACTGTAGGGGAAGCCCGGTTCCTGCGTGCCTGGTTTTATTTTACGCTGTTAAAGCATTACGGGGGTGTGCCGCTGGTAGGAGATACCATTTTTACGGATAAAGACCATATTACAGCTACCAGGAACAATTTTGAAGAATGCGTGAACTATATTGTTTCCGAGTGCGATGCCGCTGCAAAAGCATTACCTGTAAGGCAGCAGGGTATCGACTATGGACGTGCTGGCGCCGGTGCCTGTCTGGCTTTAAAGGCCCGGGTACTGCTTTATGCCGCCAGTCCTTTATTTAACGGGAACAACACATTTAATACCGGGGTTGGCGAT
The DNA here is from genome assembly GCA_036384555.1 of Niabella sp. GTDB lineage: Bacteria > Bacteroidota > Bacteroidia > Chitinophagales > Chitinophagaceae > Niabella. Next base: position 2,288 of record DASVMC010000651.1, read on the forward strand.
CCGTTACGGTCTGTTATCGGCTATAAAACGGCTGATCCGAACCGCTGGAAACTGGCGGCTGATGCGGCAAGAATGGTATTGTCGCTGGGTACTTATGAACTGTATAATTCCACAACCCAGGTCTCCGGTGTTACGGTGCAGCCCTTTCAGAGTGTCTTTTCTCAGCGTGTGAACAATGAATATATTTTTGCCCGGATGAATGCGGGTACGAGAGATTTTGAAACCTGCTGGATGCCACCCAGCCGGGGAGGTGACGGGTCCGGTGCTTATCCCTATCAGGAACTGGTAGATGCCTTTCCAATGAAGAATGGTAAACCGATCACCAGCAGCGGCTCCGGCTATAATCCCAACCGGCCCTATGATAACCGGGATCCGAGGCTGGGCTATACGATCATGCATGATTCATCACTGATCGTTTTATATACCGACTTCATCCAGCCGATCATGAATGTTCCCCTGAACCTGTATGAAGGTGCTGGTGCCGATGCCGTATTTAAGCGGACAACAACCGGGTATTATGTGAATAAAATGCTGAAACCGGACATTGCCGGCAATTGTATTCACGGTACAGATCGTGGATGGCCATTGATCCGGCTTGCTGAAATGTATCTGGATTTTGCAGAAGCTGAAAATGAATACGCGGGACCTACCCAGGATGTATATGATGCTATAATTGCCCTGAGGAAGAGAGCAGGGATTGATGCAGGTTCTGATAACCTGTATGGGCTGACGAGTGGTATGAGCAAAGACGAAATGAGAGCAGTGGTACACAATGAACGAAGGATAGAATTGGCATTTGAAGAGCATTGGTTCTGGGATGTGCGCCGGTGGCTGATCGCGGGGGATACCGAAAACAAGCAGCTGCACGGAATGAAGGTACGCCGGAGCAGCGGAACCCCTGCGATCTTTGAAATAATTGACGTCCGCAAACGGAATTTCAGGAATGCGATGTACCTGTTTCCCATTCCCCAGTCTGAAGTGGCCAAATCAACCTTCTTATTGCAGAATCCGTACTGGAGCACAGCAGGGCAGTAATAACTACCTGCAACACCCTTCAGTAAAATAATAATTATCCATTATGAAATCTGTTAAAATAGTTGCTTTACTTATAGGCCTGACCTTGCTTTCAGTGGTTATTAACTCCTGCAAAAAGGAACAGACAAAAATTAATCCGGAAGCCGGTAAGAATATTGTCGGAACCTGGAAGATTGTCAATGTAACAAGAAATGGGGTAGACATTACTCCCTACTTCGATTTTACTCCTTTCTCCATAGAATTTAAAGAAGACGGCAGTTATGTGGTCAATAACCAGGCGCCTTTTGTGATCTCAAAAAACGGCACCTGGTCTTTAGACGACCCTACGCATCCGCTGCATATTTCCTTTATGCAGGAAGGCGCTTCAGAAACATTCATCAATGAGTTCGACTACCCCGTTGTGGAAGGGGTCCGGCGCATTGTGCTGAGAGGGGCGCCCGGGTGTACTTCCAACACCTACCAGTATTCATTAATAGCAGCGCAATAAAACATTCATTTTTCAAACAGGTATATGAGAACGAATCCTTTTAAAAAGAAAAATTTCCGGAAGCTGCTGATCGCTTTTGTGTTGCTGGCCCTGGTTATCGCCTGTAGTACAGACATTACAGGTATAGATCAGCCGGAAACGGTAAATGCCGGGGAAAACCTGACCGCTGTCGTAAAAGTGCATCTGGATGTGGCAGGAACCAACCTGGGCAAAACCCTGGTAGTAGGGTTCCTGGTGCCCAAATCCTGGAATGCTTCTAAAAATACATCGGTTTATTATACCTGTACAGCATTGAGCGCTGACAATGAAAAAATGAGCCTGATGCCGGCCTCAGAAAAAGAAACCAATACCCAGATATCCTGGCCCGAAGCGTTGATGCAGGATAAGCGGTATGCGTTGATGGGGAACCTGATTAATGATATGGAATGGGTGGTCTTCCGGTCTACAAAAACCTATGATGTAAATAGCAGCATTGATTATACCGTAAAAATTGTTACAAAAACCGGTGAACAGAACCTGCTGGTAAACCTGGGCTATTTTGTTGGAAATACCTATAACGGGCTGGCTGCGCCGGGCAGTGATAAATACCATGATGGCAGATATGCGCGCCTGAGCGTTATCAATGGTACAGGCGACCTGATCGATTTTATCAATCCGCAGCTGGCCATGATGGAGCTTTCAAAAGCTACCGACAACGACATTCAAACCATATTTTATGATGGAGATCTGATTACCACTCCTTTAAGTTCGGAAACCAAAATCTACCTCTGTGCGAAAGGATATACCACTGACGGGCAGGTGATTGAACAGTGTGGTGTCAGTGATAAAACGGCTTTTAAGCCTGCGCCGGGGATCAACAAATTCCGGTTTGATTTTTGGCCGCGCTCGTTCTTCGGGTTAAAGGAGAACCAGTCATTAACAAAGATGGAATATTTTTTAACAGATGCCACCGGAACAAAAAAGATAGGCTACGGAGGCAGCACCCTGCCATCTGATCCGTTCAAGTTTACGTTCAATTGCCAGTAATCGTTTAGCAGCACCTTATAGATCCTACATGCTCACAATAAACAGAAATAATTTTATGCCGCGGTTAAATTCTTGCCTGAAGAGAACTGTTGTTGTAATAGCCATTCTACTATACAATATAAGCTTTGCCCAAACAGATCATATGATCAAAGGAAAAGTAGCCGATGAGTACGGCCACCCGGCTCAAAACATTCAGATCCGGGGAAAAGGAACGGAGAACTATGTTGTAAGCGATGAAGAAGGGCAATTTGAAATAAAAACAGCAGGTGGGTCCACGCTGATTTTTTCCGGTGCCAATACGGATGTGCTGTATTACAAACCCAAACGGGGAGAAAATAATATTACCGTCCAGGTCAGGAAAAGCTATTTAACGCAGGCGGATAGTGTGGATGTATTGTACGAAACCAAAAGGGCTGATTTGTCCCTGGGCGCTGTTGCTACCGTATATACACCTCAGATTGCTACCACGCCGGCTACGCTTTATCCCTACGCGCTTACAGGCCGGCTGCCGGGCCTTTATACAGAACAGCTAAGCGGGTTCCGGTCTTTTGCAGGAACAAAGGATGCTAATTCCGTCAGCGACCTGGCGGGCACCCTGGCAAGAACAGGCCTGGCGCCCTTCAGCGACAATAATGAAATATCATTAAAGCTGAGAGGACAAAACCCGGTAGTAGTGGTAGACGGGATCCAGCGGAATATTTTTTCCCTGGACCCGGAAAGCATCGAAAGTGTTTCGGTTTTAAAGGATGGTTTGTCATCCATAGCGCTGGGTCAAAGGAGCTCGGGCGGCGTATTGCTGGTAACTACGAAAAAGCCGCAACTGGGTCCGCCCCAATTATCCTTTACTGCAGAAGTGGGTACACAGGAACCCCTAAAGCTGCCACAGCCGGTAAGTGCTTTTGATTATGCCTACCTGGTCAATGAAGCGCTGGCCAATGAAGGCAGAAAAACGGTATACAGCGTGGCCGACCTGGAAGGGTTTAAAAAGGGTAACGACCCGTATCGCTATCCCGATGTGAACTGGTATGATCAGGTATTGAAAAAGAATGCACCCATGTACCGGTATAACCTGAACCTGGGCGGCGGGGGCCAGGTGGCCAGGTATATGGTCTCCTTAAGCTACATGAACCAGGAGGGATTGTTAAATACGCAGAACTCGGATGCAAAATTACAGCTGCAACGTTACCTGATCAACTCCAAAGTGGATATTGATGTAACCAAATATTTTAATATAGGTGTGCAGCTGTTTGGCCGTATACAGGACGGCAACCAGCCGGGAGCAACCGTTAATACCCTACTTGGTACCCTTTTAACAACACCCAACAATGCATACCCGATCTACAATCCCAATGGCTCATTTGGGGGCAATAATTCATTCCAGACAAATCTGAAAGCATCGCTGGATAACTCGGGTTACATGATGAACAACGACCGGGATATTATGGCGAATGTGGATATGAAATACAGCTTTGATAAATGGGTAAAAGGATTATGGGCAAAAGTGAAGGGAAATCTGTCGGTACAGTCTGCCACCTTAACAGACCGGAGCATGCAGGTACCGGTATACCTGATGCAGCTGGGAGCGGATGGCGGAGATACTACGTATGCCCGTTACGGCAGCGCCAATGCACAGGCTAATAATTTTTATGCTATTTCCAATGCGCGGTACTGGTATGCACAGGGTGAATTAGGGTATACCAGAGAATTAGCCGCCGGTCATTCCTTTACAGGGTACCTGATGGCAGATACCCGCCGCTCCACGCTCAATTTTGACCTGCCTGGTACTGCCACCAATTATATGGCCAAGGCCGAATACAATTACCAGCAAAAATACATGCTGGAGGCGGCTGTAAATTACAGTGGCTACGACCGGTACCCTCCCGGTAAACAATACGGGCTTTTTTAT
>DASVMC010000652.1:0-2860 GCA_036384555.1 Niabella sp.
GGTAAATCAAAATAGCGATCAAACATTCTATAAGCCAGTTCCACTTTGTTACAAACGGTACACAAAAGGTGGCGATTAATAAGAGCGCTAACAGGATAAAGCTTGTTTGTCTTTTTGGTTTCCATTGCAAACGATAGAGCAGCAATCCCATCGGGAACGAAAAGGCAATACGCGCCAATCCATCCCAAAAATTACTGCCGCTCCAGCCACCAACTATACTTCCCGCCCGGTAACCTGTCCATAACAGCCCAGCCGCACCGGCAAGTACCACTATTAGCAATCCTCTTTTGCCAATTCTTTTCAAAGCAATTGCGTAAACGATATTGGCTATATATTCCCAAAACAGTGACCACGCCGGGCAGTTCAATCCGAAATTATTATTGAACCGGTTATCCATACCCGAATAAGGAATGAGAAAAACAGAACATAAAAGAATGAATACAAGTTTTCCGGAGGTATACGCGTCCACAGCTTTGGAAGGCTCAAAGATAAAAAACAAAAATCCGAGTACAGAACCAATTACTACCAGGGGATGCAGGCGTATCAGCCGCGAAATAAAAAATCCCTTTAGTCCCAATTTTTGTATACGGTCGTCATAAGCATAACCGATAACAAACCCTGATAAACAAAAGAAAAAATCCACAGCTAAATAGCCATGGCTAATAATACTTTGGGCATTACTTGTATAAATGAATTCTGAAAAGTGAAAAATTACAACACATATAGCAGCTATCCCACGCAAGCCGTCTAATGCAAAAAAATGTTTCTTGGTTTGTAATAGGGGAGTTTGCATCCGGAATAAATGAATTTTTGACAAGATAAGGATTTGCAACTTGTATTCTCTAGTAATAGCCTGAATTTTAAAACGTTTTATGATAACGAAGTATAGCTTGCAGAACAAACGGCCCGGTCAGTGCCCGCACTGGCGGGAGATTAAGCATACAAAAAAACCGCTGTAACTTACAGCGGTTTTTTTGCCGTTCTTTTAAAGCTTATTTTTTCATAACAAAGCTTTCCATAAACTTGGTATTAAAGTTTCCGCTGCGGAAATCTTCATTCTTCATTAATTGTAAATGAAAGGGGATCGTGGTTTTAACGCCTTCGATCACATATTCACTTAATGCCCGGTACATGGTATCTATAGCTTCATCACGGGTTCGGGCCACGGTGATGAGTTTCCCGATCATAGAATCATAATAAGGAGGAATGGTATAGCCGGCGTATACGTGGCTGTCTACGCGCACTCCATGCCCGCCCGGTACATGCAGGTTGGTGATCTTTCCAGGAGAAGGACGAAAATCATTATAAGGGTCTTCGGCGTTAATACGGCATTCGATCGCATGCATTTCAGGATAATAGTCCGCCCCTGAAACTTTCTCACCCATTGCGATCTTGATTTGTTCCTTGATCAGATCAAAATTGATCACTTCTTCTGTTACACAATGCTCTACCTGAATGCGTGTATTCATTTCCATGAAATAGAAATTCCGGTGTTTGTCCACCAGGAACTCAATCGTACCTACACTTTCATAGCCAATGGCTGCTGCTGCCTTTTTAGCTGCTTCTCCCATTTTATAACGCAATTCGTCGGTCATAAAAGGAGAGGGGGATTCTTCAACCAGTTTTTGGTGACGCCGCTGAATAGAACAATCCCGCTCACTCAGGTGGCAAATTGTTCCGTACTGATCTCCTGCAACCTGTATTTCAATATGACGGGGCTCCTCTACAAATTTCTCCATATAAATACCGTCATTCTTGAAGGACGCAGCCGCTTCTGCTTTTGCTGTATCGTAGGCTTTTTCCATTTCTGATTCCTGCCATACATCACGCATTCCTTTGCCACCACCCCCCGCTGTAGCTTTTAAGATTACCGGGTAGCCGATTTCTTTTGCCAGACCTTTTGAATGGTCCAGACTATGTAATAGGCCTTCGCCTCCGGGAACTACGGGTACCCCTGCTTTGATCATTGTTTCTTTGGCAGTGATTTTATCCCCCATTTTATTGATCATTTCGGCAGTTGGACCAATAAATTTTATTTTGTTCTCATTGCAGATCTGGGCAAACTTGGCATTTTCAGCCAGGAACCCATAACCCGGGTGTACTGCATCTGCATTAGTGATCTCCACCGCGGCCATAATATTGGGCACATTTAAGTAGGAATCAATACTGGCAGGCTTTCCGATGCAAACGGCTTCGTCTGCAAATTTTACATGGAGGCTTTCACTATCTGCTGTAGAATATACTGCTACTGTCTGAATGCCCATTTCCCTGCAGGTTCTTATAACACGCAGCGCAATTTCACCCCTGTTGGCAATTAATATTTTTTTAAACATTGAACGAATTTGATAATTTGAAAATGTGCTAACCCGAAAAATAAAGCCAACTCAAACAATTTGGAAACAGCAGCGCTGTTTTCAGGTTTTCAAATTGGTGTATTATCGCACTAAATCAAGGCTCTACAATAAACAGTGGCTGGTCAAACTCTACCGGGGAAGCATCTTCAACCAGTACTTTTATGACCTTTCCGCTTACCTCGCTTTCTATTTCATTAAACAGTTTCATGGCTTCAATAACACAGATCACTTTACCGGGGCTTATAACATCACCCTCTTCAGCGAAATTGGGCTTGTCCGGAGCCGGTCTGCGGTAAAAAGTACCGATCATAGGACTTTTTATAGTAATGGTATTGGAAGGAACTTCAGCTGCTTTTGGAGCCTGGGCCGGTGGGGTTGGCACAGCCTGTGAAGGCAGCTGGGCCGGGATTGGTGGTTGCTGGTACTGAACCGGCGCTGCTGTTACCACCTGCGTAACGGGCTCTTCTTTTTGGCGGATCGTTACTTTGAAATCTTTTTGTTCGATA
>DASVMC010000653.1:0-3515 GCA_036384555.1 Niabella sp.
AAAAAATGAATGTTCCGGAAGCAATTTGTGATCAATATCGTTACCGTGCCAAGCATGAAAAATAAAAAGGGAACCTTTGGCTCCCTTTTTTGATGTGCCTGTAAAACGCTTATTTTACATTAGCACTTACGATCTTAGCCAGGTCAAACATAGAAACCTGAGATTTACCAGCAAATAATGTTTTTAATTTATCGTCTGCATTAATCATCCTTTTGTTGGTAGTGTCCTGCAATCCCTGTTTTTTAATATATGCCCATATTTTTTTGATGATATCCGGGCGCGAAGCCGCTTTGCCACCAATTACCGCTGCTAATGCAGGGCTGGGAGTAAGAGGTTTTAACAGGGCCGGGTTTATTTTCCTTTTCTTTTTAGGAGCTGCTTTCTTTGCCGCCGCTTTCTTTGGTGCTGCCTTTTTAGGAGCGGCTTTTTTTGGTGCTGTTTTTTTTACAGGAGCTTTTGCTGCTTTTTTAGGAGCGGCCTTTTTCGGCGCTGCTTTTTTGGACACTGCTTTTTTTGCGGTAGATTTTTTCGCTGTTGCCATGATAATGGGTTAAAGTTTGGAATTAAAATAACTTTATAAAGTTAGCTAAAACATTAATTAAAAACCAAAGCAAAAAAAACGGGGATTCATCGCTCATTTTGGCTACAGATAGCAGCTGCACTGCTTTGTACAGGTACCCGCTTTAGATGGCTATACAAAGACCGTCAATGACCAATGCCGGTCCGCCTCCGTAAATGGCCAATTTTACCTTAACCGGCACCAAGGGGTGCACAGGCCGGTTATTAAATGGAGCAGGGGCTCAAAAGAGGATCTTCCTGCCAGAATCAGCCGCTCTGGCTGCGGGTTACAGGGAAAGTACCAGCCGGTACAGGGTTTCAATGTCTGCTCCTGCCGGAACGAACGCATAAGTCTGTAAATCATTATGCCACAGATATACGGATCAGCCAAATACGTTTTTTTCTTTAAAAAAGGAGCTGAAGAGCGCCACCGGCCACTTATTCGTCAATTCGCGGCATTGTGAAGGCACGTTAGTCCTGGCCCATTATAGTAAAAAATAGCTTTATACGTCCGCTTCCGGTTCTCCTGCCGGGGGCAGATTTTATACTGGTAAAAAATAATATATTGCATTGTCAACCCGATCCCGGTCCGGGGTATCAGAATTTAGCAGTAGCGCTCTTATACGGCTAAATTATTTCGCTTTTTTTGAGGGCTTAAAAAGAACAGCATATGGACAACTGGAAAATTATTTTTAGCGCTACATCTCCGTTTGAAGTGCAGTTAGCAAAAAGCTATCTGGAGTCTGAAGGAATAGTAACATTCCTGCAAAATGAACTGGCTGCCCAGATCTATTCCAATGCCGTTGATGCGCCAAAACTATTAGTTAAGGAAAGCGATGTTGACGAAGGGCTGCGCTTATTGATCAAAGGAGGGTATTTAAAAGAATGACCTTAGACAAGATGGTAATTTGAGATCTTTGGCAGGCGTGAGACAATGGTCTAACCGGGTAATTGGACGCCAGGGTAGTTTGGGATGCATTCCTGCTCAATTGTCTGGTAAGTATCCCGATGCGGCCGCTGCAATAATCGCCGGATTACAAGTGGCGTTTGGCAAAAGGGCCCGGCTCAAGGTAAATTGCCATCCCCGGAAAGCCGCTTATTATATTACACCGGAATACTTAATTAGTCTGCCGGCATCACATTCTCCCGGGTGGGTATCTGGTGCCCGGGCCTGATATGTTTTATAATTTTATCGGTCTTTGCTTTTCAGGGAAGGGGATTTCAGGATTTTTCATGACTAACTTTTTGCAACAGCCAGATAATGAACAGGTAATAGTTTAGCTGGACAATGACCGGGAGGATTGTTTCCATTTTTTCCGCATCTCGTAAACGGATATTCGCTTTCTGGATTAGTTTTGCTCGCTTTTTTAATAAAACTAATGACAAGATCGCGTTTTACCTTTTTAAGGCGGCAAAAAAAATGGATTTACTGTTTTAGCGCAGCCTTAATGCTCCTTACCTGTTGTCCTTTTTTATCAATTGCACAACAAACGGAAGATTCTCTTCAGAATAAGAAACAAATCAGCCTTACTGCTGCTCAGAAATTAATAGCTTCCTCTGGTGAAGATTTACTAAGCGGAGGGAATGCGGGGCATTCGCAAACGGTGATTTCAGGGTATGGAGAAGCTGCCTATCAACATGATTTTCAATATAAAAACTCGACGATCGATCTTGCGCGTGCTGTGCTTTTCGTCGGGCATCAGTTTAATAACAAAATTGCCTTTTTCTCCGAACTGGAGGTTGAAGACGCTAAGGTAGAAGGAGGCGGTCACAAGGGCACCGTGGGAATGGAGCAGGCGTATTTACGGTTTAATTTTAATCCGAGGCAGTACTTGGTGGCAGGTTTGTTCCTTCCCAGAATTGGGATCCTTAATGAAAATCACCTGCCTACAAACTTTAACGGCACAGAGCGTCCCTTGGTGGAACAAATGATCATTCCTTCCACCTGGAGGGAAGTGGGGATCGGTTTTTATGGTCAGCCGGCAAGTTTGCCCATCTCATATAGTATTGCATTGACCAGCGGCCTTAATGCACAAAACTTTTCACACGGCACCGGCATCAAGGATGGCCGAAGTGAAGGTCAGACAGCAATTGGGGATAACCTGGCTGTTACGGGCTCCGTACGGGCCTATACAGGAGATTTTCAATTTCAGGTGGCCGGGTATGCCGGTGGTACAACAGGATTGGGAGCCTACCAGGCAGACAGCCTGCACCTCCAATCCGGTATGTTTGGCGGACCACTTTACCTGGGAGAAGCAGATATCCAGTACAATAAAAAGGCATTCAGTGGGAAAATTTTAGGTACTTATATCTCTTTTCCGAGCGCTGACAAGGTCAACAGCGCTTTTGCCAACAATACGCCGCAGGCAATGTACGGGATGTATGCAGAGCTGGGGTATGACATTTTATATAATGCAGCGGGGCGCTTTAAAAATAAACAGCTGATTACTTTCCTGCGGTATGAAAATCTGGACCTGAATGCCAAAATTCCGGGTAACGGTATCATTGACCCTATCCTGAAACAATGGCATGTGATAGGAGGGTTTAACTACCTGCCCATAAGCAATGTGGTGATTAAATTAGACGTGCGGCTGGCCCACACGGGTCCTCAAAACAGCGCGCTGATCATTAACCCCGCACCCGTAATGCAGCCGTATCAGCAAAATGATCAGTTTTTAAATATTGGCCTGGGGTATGCTTTCTAAAATACAACGTATAAAATGGAACGTCGTTTCTTTATAAAAAATGCTTGTGCCGCCTGCGGGGCGCTGGCTTTAACCAATACCTTACTGAGCTCCTGTGGCACCAGTGCTAAAACAGTAAGCATTTATAAAGCGGTACAGCAGAACGGGAAAATTGCGATTCCGCTGGGAGAGCTTTCTCAAACGATGATCAAACTGGTGCGCGTTAAAGATTATGCTTATGATGTAGCAGTGAATAAAAAAAGCGATGGTAAT
>DASVMC010000654.1:0-10228 GCA_036384555.1 Niabella sp.
TAACATATATTTTAATTAATTGATAATTAATTATTTATAAAATAGCTGTATCCACAGCTTCCGTTTATCGGTGTCTTTGCCGCTGGAAGAAATCTGTTCTTTATTTCAGGTATTTATGGGCTAAATTTGTGTCCCTTAAAAACAAAAGATCTGAATGGCCAAGGCAAAAACAATCGAAAAGGAAAACGAGATACTGGTAAAAGGAGCAAGAGTGCATAACCTTCAAAACGTCACAGTCGGATTCCCGAGAAACCAGTTCATTGTAGTAACTGGTGTTTCCGGTTCAGGAAAATCTTCGCTGACGATAGATACGCTTTATGCAGAGGGACAGCGGCGCTATGCCGAGAGCTTAAGTGCCTATGCCCGTCAGTTCTTAAACCGGATGAATAAGCCGGATGTGGACTATATTAAAAACCTATGCCCGGCAATTGCCATAGAGCAAAAGGTAATTACCCGCACTCCCAGAAGCACCGTTGGCACAATGACGGAGATCTATGATTACCTCCGCCTGTTATTTGCAAGAGCAGGCACCACGTTGTCTCCGGTATCCGGAAACGAAGTGAAAAAAGATGATGTTGCCGATGTGATCCATGTAATTGAACAGCTTCCGGAAGGGGCAAAGGTTTTTCTTCTGGTACTTTTTAAATTACATTCTAACAGAAATGTACGGGAAGAATTAAATATCCTTTTGCAAAAAGGATTTACAAGGATTGCTGTGGGAGCGAAAGAAGCTTCGGGGCGGAGTGCCCACAAACAGGAAAAGGCAGGTATAGAGATCCTGGACATTGAAGATTTATTGGAACTGGATGACACTGTGCTGGATAAGACGCTGGGTATCGTGAAAGCAAAAGCATCCAAAGCAATTTATATTTTAATTGATCGCATCATTGCCAGGGAACTGGATGAGGATGACCGCCACCGGCTTGGAGATTCTTTGGGTACGGCTTTTTTTGAAGGCGAGGGAGAATTGTTTTTGCAGGTGCAGCTGCCCGATAATAAAAACCAGCTGTTCAATTTTAATAATCGTTTTGAACTGGATGGCATTGTGTTTGAAGAGCCACAGCCAAATTTGTTTTCCTTCAATAATCCTTTGGGTGCCTGTCCAACCTGCGAAGGGTTTAGTTTGGTATTAGGTATTGACGAAGACCTGGTGATACCGGATAAAAGGCTGAGTGTTTTTGAAGGAGCCGTTGCACCCTGGAAAGGTGAAAAACTGGGTAAATGGAAAGATCGTTTTATACGGGATGCGGCACGGTATGATTTTCCGATACACAAAGCGGTTGCAGACCTGAACAGGGAACAGTCCCAGTTATTGTGGAAGGGCAACAGCAGCGTTTATGGCATTAATGATTTTTTTAAAGAGGTAGAGCAGAATTTGTACAAGGTACAATACCGCGTTTTGTTAAGCCGTTACCGCGGCAGAACAACCTGTCCGGATTGCCAGGGATATCGCCTGCGTAAGGAGGCATTGTATGTGAAGGTAGGAGGTAAAAATATTGGTGAGCTGTGTGAAATGCCGGCCAAAGATCTGAAAGCCTGGTTTAAGGAATTAAAATTATCAGCACACAAGGCAGCGGTTGCAAAACGTATTTTACTGGAAATAAACAACCGGCTGGATACATTGCTAAAAGTGGGTTTGGGCTATCTGACCCTAAGCAGGGTTGCCAATACATTAAGCGGTGGTGAAAGTCAGCGTATTCAGTTAACCCGTAACCTGGGCAGTAATTTGACCAATTCCCTGTACATCCTGGATGAGCCTTCTATCGGGCTTCATTCCCGGGATACAGATAACCTGATAAAAGTGTTGAAAGAACTGCGTGATCTGAATAATACAGTGGTTGTGGTAGAGCATGATGAAATGGTAATGAAGCATGCGGACTATATTATCGATATGGGTCCTTTGGCATCGCACCTGGGTGGAAGGGTGGTAGCAAAGGGCACCTATAAAGAGCTGATCAAGGATAAGGACAGCCTGACAGGGAAATACCTGAGCGGACAGTTTTCCATTGAACCACCCAAAACAGTACGCAAATGGAACCGTTCTATAAAAGTGGAAGGTGCGCGGCACAACAACCTGAAAGATATTACGGTTGTATTCCCGTTAAATGTTTTTACGGTTGTAAGCGGGGTCAGCGGAAGCGGTAAAACAACATTGATCAAACAGATCCTTTACCCGGCCTTACAAAAGCTGAAAGGCGAATTTAGCGGAGAGAAAGTAGGATTTCATAAAGCCATAACCGGCGATGTGGAGAGCATACAGCAAATAGAAATGGTTGATCAGAACCCTATCGGCAAATCATCAAGGAGTAATCCTGTTACCTATATTAAAGCCTATGATGAAATAAGGGACCTGTTTGCAAAGCAGCCGCTCAGCAAAATGCGTGGCTTTCAGCCCAAGCATTTTTCCTTTAATGTGGACGGGGGCAGATGCGATACCTGTAAAGGAGAAGGCGAACAGGTAGTGGAAATGCAGTTTTTGGCAGATGTGCACTTAGTATGTGAAAGCTGTGGGGGTAAGCGTTTTAAGGAGGAAGTACTGGAAGTAAAATACCGTGATAAGAATATTCATGATGTGCTGGAGATGAGCGTGGATGAAGCCATTGAATTTTTTAAGCATGAAAAGAAAATTGCCGAAGCCATACAACCGCTTAGCAGTGTAGGATTGGGGTATGTAAAGCTGGGACAATCATCTGATACACTTTCCGGTGGTGAAGCACAGCGCGTAAAACTGGCATCCTTTCTTGGTAAAGGAAAAAGCACTAACAAGGTATTGTTTATTTTTGATGAGCCTACAACCGGCCTGCATTTTCATGATATAAAAAAATTATTAGCGTCTTTTAATGCATTGATCGAACAGGGACACTCCGTGCTGGTGATTGAACATAATATCGATGTGATCAAAAGTGCTGATTGGCTGATCGAATTAGGCCCCGAAGCCGGTGATGGAGGAGGCGAATTGGTCTACGAAGGCGTGCCTTCAGGAATAAAGAAGGTAAAAATCAGTTATACGGGGAAGTACCTGTAACCGTATGAGCATAGAAAGCCGGATTTTCGCCACCGGCGACATAATAATCCCTGATTTAAATGAATATTGTATTCATCATCCTTACAGGCCTGGTAATAGCCTTTCTGTTTTCCAAAATGAGGGGCTGGAAACAACATCTTCTGGTATTTGGATCAATATACCTGCTGCTCCTGTTTATGTGGATCCAGTTGCTGTTGCCGAAGGAGGAACCGATAGATCATCATAGAGGTGATCCGGGGTTAGGGGTAGGACTGATTACATTATTCATGATGCCCCTGTTGCTGTGCGTGCACCTTATTTTTTTAGTTGCCAACAGGAAAACGCGGGACCGGGCAATTGTTCGCATACACCTGGCCGGATTGCTGATCTGCCTTAGCGGTTTTCTTTTGCTGGGTTGGGAATCGGGGTTATTGAGGAACCTATTATAGGAGTGCTTATCGTTGCAACCCGGGCATTCCTGTGGCTTACTTCTAAAAGCTATTTGGAATAGGATAGGATCAGTACGCTTATTGTCCGTTCACAATCAGCGGCTGATACAAAACGCCCAGTCCACCTGCCAGGTTGGTGCCCTGTACAATGACCATATAATTACTTTTGTTTTCAGTGGTATAAAAAGAAAGGACTGCCTTTCCGTTCCGGTCGGTGATCACTTCAGGGTTCCAGTAAACGGTGGCGCGCATATCCGGCAGCACCGTTTTTTCATCCGGTGAAGTATAACGGGGACTATAAAACTGCCTGGAAATTACCGGTACTACCGGCTTGTACAGGTACATACCCGGGGTTTTGCGCAAAAAAGGCCCTGCACCTGTTTGCGTTGTGATCTCTATAAATGAATAATCAACAGTAACAGGACCCGTATTCATTTGCTCTTCTATACTTAAAAAATGAGACCGGTATGAAGAATTATGTTTGGGATAGTTCATGATCTCGATCCCTTTTATATCTTCTGCGGAAAAATATTTTAAATAGGAATCAAGAAATAAAAGATATTCGTTTGACTGGCCGCCGGAAGGATAGAAAAAGAACTTCAGGTCAACTCCATCTATAATGAACCGGGCCATATTGGTGTTAACCATGTACATCAGTATATTGCTTTTAGGCGGCGATCCCATATGAAACCCTTTTACCTCTTTAAGTAATACGTCCAGCAGTGTCGCCTTTGGTGTTTTTTGCAATGTCTTTTCATAAATGACCTGATCGGCTCCGCCATCTTTATTCAGGTTTTTTGAGCCGGATATTTTCAGGTTTGCCTTTACAACAACTTCATCCAGGTATTCCCCGTTTTTTTTGATGAGGTTGATAATAGCAGCCTGTTTATTAATAAAAGCCGCGGTAGCAGTATCCAGCAGAATATTTTGCTGTTCAAACAGTGTCTGACTGCCCGTATAGTCCGGGTAATGCGGCTCCTTCAGTTCTACCCCTATATTAAAGGCTTTTCCTTTTTTATTCCGGGCACTTATTACCATGCTTACACTGTCATTGGTAAAGTAGGGGAAACCGGTAAAGGTAAAAACTCCCTCTTTATTGGTCAGCGTGTCCATAAAAAGAGCATCCGATTGCCCGATTTTTCCAAATAAGTTGACATGGGTATTACTAAAGGGTTTATTAAAAATATTGGTTGCCTTTCCGGATATTTTGAATTCCCGTTCCCGTTCATATTGCATGCCGGATGCAGACCATTGGTATTGTACCCACCCCTGTGTCAGCATCAGCACATCGGCCGCACCCGGAACGGGATCCTGAAAATAGTAATAAGGGTCTTCTATGGTCCCTTTAAGATCGGAGGTGAGGAGCATATAACTCAGCAGGTTGTCCTTAAGGTCATTTATTTTTACCTGGCTGGTATCGATGACCGCAAGGGAGAAACTTCCTGACACGGGCTGCTGTGTTGCATCTTTTACTGTTAGCAGGAGGGATACGCTGTCTTTTTGCCCGTAAGCCTTTTTATCAGGAACCAGTTGTATCTGTAAGGGGTCTTTTTTATGCCAGATAAAAATGGCCCGCTCATTCATTGGACGCATAAGGCTGTCGTAAAGCGTAAGACTTGTAATGCCTGATGGGAATACTGTTTTAGCAATATTTATAGAGCGTGCTTTTGCGGAAAGTACAACGGGTCCTC
Organism: Niabella sp.; assembly: GCA_036384555.1. Lineage (GTDB taxonomy): Bacteria > Bacteroidota > Bacteroidia > Chitinophagales > Chitinophagaceae > Niabella. The sequence goes on from DASVMC010000654.1 coordinate 5,145, forward strand.
TTGCAAGGCTGATGCCTCTTGCCGTAGCGGTAAAGAAAAACGTTTTTCCCCGAAGGTCAGGCGTACCGTCAATGATAACGCTGATGCTGTCTGCTGCTTCATCGTTATTAACATGGAGCAGCGTACCGGACGTACTTGCATCGGGAATACGTACCGGTTGACCGTTCTCCGGATAGGCGGTATAGTGACGATCCGGTTGTGGAGCGAAGGCAACCACGCCCATTCCTTTATGAAGAGTTGCAAAGGAGGTGATCTCTAGTCCGTGGTCATCTTTAATGACCCCTTTTACAGTTGTTCCCCTGCCATAAACGTTTACTGCTTTAAATCCCAACTGCTGCTTTTTGTTAACAATAAAAGGGCCACCTTCCGGTAAGAACTGCAGATCTATGGATGACTGATCCGATGCTTTCACGGGGATCTGTAACATCAGGTTATTTTTATCTGCAATTTCAATAAGGAGCTTTTTATTGGGCACGGCATTCTTTAGTAAGGTATCGATGTATAGATTTCCCTCATTATCTGTAATGGCTGGTATCCGGAGCAGGGCCCGGTTTTTTGCCCGGATTTTTATATTGATTTTTTTGTTGGCGATCGCATTTAGGTTACCGGTTGTCAATACAGCTGCCAGGGAAATCCTGTTCCCTGAAAGCTGTATGTTCTGTATATGTGCATTCCATGCTGCTGAGGCTGGGTCAGTAACTGTAAAACGACTTTCGAAAAAGAGGGAATCGCCAAAGTTCCGCATCCAGTTCGTATAAGCCCGCAATACATAAGTTCCTTGTGGGAAGTCTTCATCCGTTAGGATGATGTTGCTTTGAAAACGGCCCCAATAACAGGGCGCAGCCGTCCGTTTTACTATTTCATTGGCCGTATTGATGACCTCGATATAGGCGATGCCGGTACTGTCAGTGACCGCATTATCAGTTGCTGCTAAAACGTAGCCTTTTATCCACAGGGTATCTTTTACCTTATAAAAAGGCCGGTCATAGTGAATGAATAACTTTTCCCTCGGAATATTGCTGTTGAGGCTGTCGTTGTGATCTATTTTTTTAGCCAGTTCGGTAAACTGGCTAAAGCTGTATACTGAGCACATTCCAAACAGGATTGTAAGAAACAGGTACCGCGCCTTAATTGGATTATTAATTGTCATAAAGCTGCCGTACTGTCACCGTGCTTTTCCTGTTTGAATGAGTTGTTGCCGGTATACCTGATTTTTGCAATGCGAAGAAGCTCTCAGGCTTGTGCAGGAAAGAATGGCTAAATGCTTTTTCATAATGGCGTATTTACTATAAAAATAGTAAAGAAATAGCTATATGGAACCTTTTAAATCGACAAACTCCTGCCAGATCTCTTTAACGATTTCAGCCGCCGGCAGAATGGATAGAATGCTTGCCGCAACCTGGCCTATTTCCAGTTCACCGTTGTCCAGGTCGCCTTCAAACATGCCCTTTTTAGCACGACCGTGTCCAAGCAAAGCCCGCAGTTCGTCAGGCGATGCACCTTGTACCTCCAGCTGCTTTATTTGCTGGTAAAACTGATTTTTTAATAAGCGCACCGGAGTCAGCAGTTTCAGGGAAAGGTCGGTATCGCCCTCCCGGGCATCAATGATCTTGTTTTTAAAATGGATATGGCTTGACGCTTCCTTGCTGGCAACAAAGCGGCTGCCTATTTGTACGCCTTCTGCCCCAAGCGCTACAGCAGCCAGCATTTGGCGGCCGCTGGCAATACCACCTGCGGCTATAACGGGAATATGAACGGCTTTTGTGACAAGCGGCACCAGTACCATAGTAGTGGTCTCTTCTCTGCCATTGTGCCCTCCGGCTTCAAAACCTTCAGCTACAATAGCATCACAGCCGGCATCCTGTGCTTTTATGGCAAACTGGCTGCTGCTGACTACATGTACAACAGTAATACCTTCTTTTTTTAAAACAGCTGTCCATGTTTTAGGATTGCCGGCGCTTGTGAAAACAATGGGTACCTTTTCTTCCAGGACCGTTTTTATATGAGCTTCAATATCCGGATAGAGTAAGGGCAGGTTTACCGCAAAAGGGGCGTCCGATACCGCTTTGTACTTTTGAATATGTTCTTTTAGTACATCCGGATACATAGAGCCGGCCCCGATGATGCCCAGCGCGCCTGCATTACTGACGGCGCTTGCCAGGCGCCAACCACTTGCCCATACCATCCCGGCCTGAATGATGGGATAGCTGATGTGAAATAATTGTGTAATACGGTTTGAAAACAAGAATGTTTGATTTCTCCAATTCCTAAAGATACAGAATTTACGGCCGTTCCCCATTTTCAGGGCCATAAAAAATCACCCAGGTAACGAAGTCGCTGGAAAAATTCAGGAACCGGTGTTCAACGCCTGCCGGAACAAATAAAAAATCACCAGCCGTGAAATTCGTAATAATGCCGTTATTCAAAAACGTTCCGTTTCCGGAAACGATAACGTATACTTCGTCCTGTTTATGAGGGCTTTGGTCATCAATTTTGTCGGGTTTATAGAGCTCAATTTGAAGAGTTCCATGATTAAATAGCTGGAGAAAGGATTTGTTAGAATCCTGTAATTGCTGTAATGCGTCTTTAACGGCAATCTTCATGGTGTCGTAATATTTTACGTTTGTCGGTTCACTTTGTACATTTGACCGCTGACGCTTTGATCCTGAAAGCATGGAAGGGTTGGCAGTACATCTGGTGTTGATATCGGAGTATTCATTGAGTACCCAGCATCCAGGACCGGGTATCCAGCGTTGAGCATCCCACACTTACCCCAGGTCAATACTGCTGTTATCGCCAATGTTCAGTGTTCTGGTTTCCCCTTTCAGACTGGTATCAGACCCGATCAATGAATCATCCAGTACAATGTCAAACAGATTGGAGTAAGCGCCTACAATTGAATTCCGCACAATGGACTGATCGATCAGCGTATTTTCGCCCAGCGTTACATTGGGGCCCACAATGGAATTCCTGATCACGCAACCCTTTGCAATGCTGACCGGAGGAACGATCACTGAATTCTCATATTGCGCTGCATCGGCGGTGGACCTGTATTTCCGCAGCAGGGTAGCATTGGATCTCAACAATGTTTCTTTATTGCCTGCGTCAAACCAGTTGTCTACTTTAAATGCTTCAAATTGTACCCCCTGCCGGATCATGCAATCCAGGGCATCCGTTATGGTAAATTCCCCATGCGTCAGTAAGCCCTTTCGGATATTCGATGCCAGGCATTCAAATAATAAGGCCGCCTCTCTTATTTTATAAATACCTACCATCGCCATATTGGATTTGGGTATATAAGGTTTCTCAACAACGCTTTCAATAAACCCTTTTTCATCGATCTCGGCTACCCCGAAATCACGGGGATTATCTACCTTACGTATCCCGATCATTGAATGGGGGTTGCTCAATACGGATTGCACATCATATTCACAGATCGTATCTCCCAATGAGATAAAGATCTCATCGTTCTCAACAATATTCTTTGTGAGATTGATGGCATGTCCTATTCCGCGGCGTTCCTGTTGTTTTACATAATGGGCCTTGATATCCGGGTGATGTTCTTTTACATAATCCGCAATCTTTTCGCCCAGATAACCCACAATAAAAATATATTCTTCAATACCTGCAGCCTTTAGCTGGTCAATAATGAATGTTAAAACCGTTTTTCCAGCCAAAGGAATCAATGCCTTGGGCTGGGTATAACTTTGTGGTCTTAATTTTGTACCAGCTCCTGCTACAGGAATAATTGCCTTCATGTAAATAATCCTTTCTTTAAAAAATTGCAGTTCGCCTGGTCTGCCTGGCATTTCTGCGCCCTATCCGGCATGAAGATAAGTATTTTCTTTTGACCCTTAAAGACAATAGCCGACTGATAGTAATAATTTAAAACAGAAAACGGCGTGCAAAGCAGGTCAGGGAAATTTCCGGACTTTCTGAAATTCTTGCAATGTGCATTGCAAAGCTGGGCGGAATACTGTTAGTTAATTACGGTACCTTCTTCCTTTTGAGGAATTGTTAATACGATAGTTGTTCCCAGGTGACTGGTATCTACAGAAAAATTGCCGGACAAATAATTGATACGGGAGCGGATGTTTTTTAGCCCGATTCCGGAGGAGGAGCTATCTTTTATTCCTGTTCCATTGTCCTCTGCTAAGATTTTGAGAAAACCATCGTAATAGATGAGCTGAACAGTGGCTTCCGTGGCGCCGGAATGTTTAATAATATTATTGGTCAATTCCATAATGATCCGGTAGATCATTAAATCTTCCCGTTTGGTAAACGATGAATGACCTGAATGATAAAACTGAAAACGGATATTACTGTGTGTGCTTAATTGCTGGTAGTGGGAAGCGAGCAAGGTTGTCAGATCGATCTGATCAAATTCGGGAGGCATTAAATTATGGGAGATATTGCGTATATTTTCGGAACTTGTATCAATAAGTTTCAATGCCATTGCCGATTGTGTTTCAGGAAGATTAAAACTCTGTAACGTCATTTTTAAGGCGGCGAGGTTGCCGCCAAGGTCATCATGAAGATCCTGGGCCATTCGTTTTTGCTCTGATTCCAGCGTTGACAGCAACTCCCCTGAAAAAAGCTCCTTTTGGATTTGGATGTTTTTTGCCAGTTGTTCATTCTCCTTTTTAAATAAATTGTACCGGTACAGGATAGCAAGAAAGATAATGAAGGATTCCAGCACAATACCAAATTCGAAGAGGTTAGGTGGAATGGGATCAACGTCAAGTAGTCCCAGATTGGCCAGTATATACTCAATGGCACCAGCCAGCAACGTAATAATGGCAATAAAAAACAAAAGTGCAATTTTCATTCCTTTCCTGATCCCTTCCACGCAGGAGGCAAGGATGAGCCCAATAACGGCGAGGCAAAAGACAATAAGCACATATTTCCGCACTGTTATAAAGCCCGGCAACATGTTTGTTTCAGACAGCAGTAAAATTGCTATAAATGCGATTCCTGTAACCTGGAGCAGGACCCCGGGCCGGTAAAAGCGGCTGTTTTTGCGGGTCTGTCCCAGAAATTTCCTGGAGATGACCAGTAAAAAAACAGCTGATAGCGCAGAATAA
>DASVMC010000655.1:0-5691 GCA_036384555.1 Niabella sp.
AGGTACTATCACCTTTCAGATTTAAAAAATTATTGATCCCTTCTGTTATATACTGGTACTGTTGTTTTTTGAAGGTTTCGGTCATTTCCAGGGCCGTGTCTAAAGGCACATAGTGCAGCTGAATATCTCTGGGATTGACACTCCCGTCAGACACATAAAAAGAGGTATCACTGGTACCTGTTTCGCGCAGCTTTCTGTTTTCCAGGAATAAGTAAATCAGGCCCGCAAGCATTATGAGAAACAGCAGGACAGAAGGAATTCGTTTCATAAAGGATTATTTTAGTTTTGTTACGTTTTATATCGCTGCATAAAACTAAACCGTTGCATTAAAGATAGGAAAAATAATTATGCATAAGCATATATTATATTCTATAATTGTATACAAATCAAACAATTGATTTAATTTTTGAGTATTGAACGCTATAAGCGCTTTACCGTAAAAATACGATACCCTACCCCGTAAAAAAACTCCCCAATATTAGGTATTCCTGCCATTGCCTCTTATCGGGGTCAGGGTCATCTTTGTCTGGTCATTGCGTAAAGTTATCAAGCTCCCTGAGCAACTACGTAACGGCTGATAAATTTTCAGGCAACCGGTTAAAACAATTGTAATGAGAAAAATCATAAAAGGATGGGCTTTATTGAAGAAGACTGGAAAAAGCAGAGAGCCGCAATTTTTTAAATTGCTCAGATACAACCGCATACTCGCAGGCAAAAAACGTTCGGGGCTTTATACAAAACCCGATAGAGATGCGGACACCCCTGACGCAATAAGAAAAAGAGAGCTGCCTTTTTTCTATTGCTGGTACAAATACAATACATCGGCACCAGCAAAACTGCCGATCAACAAAAACCCGTCTGTAAATAACTGACAAAGTCTGGTCGCAGCCAAATCTGCAAGAGAAAGAGTAACAGTTGATCAATACCATTCTGCAGCCCTGACACCTTTAAGATCATCCGCCCTGGGGCGGATGATTTTTATACTCATTTTCCAATGAATGACTGAAAGTCTTGGATTTGGCTTTATTAAAAGGTATATTGCATATAACGCGCATCCGGTTTTTTTTGTGATGCCTTAACATTTCATTGGTTATTTTTATTTTTTATTAATTACCTATTTGTACCACTCATGTCAAAAACAGCACAACCCCAGGGCGCTTTTTCATTTCTGGATGAGGTGGAGAAAGTGGACCCATTACCCAAGCCGAAAAAAAATACGCTGACGCCTCCTGCACAGATCGAAATAAGTGAGGAGCTACCTGATATACCTGAAGCAACAGCTGAAGAAACGGAAACGATCATTGAAAAAACTGCGCCGGAAATAACAGAACCGGAAACAGAACCGGATGATGCAGCGGTAAATGCAGTTGACCCTGACAGCGGACCGGCAGAACCTTTCGAGCGCCGGCCGGCAGGTACCCGTGGCCGCCGTTCAGTAAAAGAGAATGCCCTGGCTGCTGACGCAGTAGAGATGCCGGAGGAGGAAGAATTGTTTAAAAAGCACTATTATAGTATGGGCGAGGTTACCGGTATGTTCAAGGAAAACCATTCGCTGATCCGGTACTGGGAATCTGAATTTGATATATTAAAACCCAAAAAGAACGGGAAAGGGGATCGCTTTTTCCGCCCCCAGGATGTAAAAAACCTTTTCCTGATCTATGACCTGCTCCGCCGCAGAAAGTTCACCATAGAAGGCGCCAAGGAATACCTGAAAAACAATAAAAAAGCCGACGAGAAATTTGCAGCAGTACAATCCCTGCAACGCATAAAAGGATTTTTGCTGGAACTAAAGGCAGGTATCTGATTGGGAACGGGCCAAAGGCCTGTTTTTCCAGGCAGAAGTGAAGGCAGCCGGCAGGCAGAACGCAATCCTTTTCAAATAAATTGATTCATCACGCCTACTGTACAACATAAAAGTGTTCTTTTTGTTACTGCTATCAGCAGTTCATCCGATTAATTTTTGAAAACAACATAATGAAGCAAATCATATTGACCTGTATGCTCCTGGCTGCATCCCTTGCAATCTATGCTCAGGATTATGAAACAACTGTTGATGAGCATAATGGTAAAACCCATAAAATGCTGACCGGACACATAACCGACAGCCTGCTAAAAACAGATACAGCCTTTGATTGGTTTGCCAGCGCACAGCGCATTTATGAGCCAAAGAAAGAGGTGGTAAAAACAATTAGCAATAAAAAAGATAAGGTTTCCTATACCGTTTTCATGGGTACCTGGTGCCCGGACTCGCAATTTGTAATTCCCCGTTTTTTTAAGATACTGGATGCCGCGGGTATCGATGCCGGTAAAATAAATATGACTGCAGTGGATCGTTCTAAAATAGATAAGAACAAAGAAGCAGAGCGCCTGAAAATCACTAATGTGCCTACCATTATTGTGTATAATAATGATCAGGAATTAGGGCGGGTTGTAGAATACGGAACCACCGGGCGGTTTGATGAAGAGCTGGCGGCGATCGTAAAAGAAGCAAAATAGCTGTATAGCACCGGGTAAGGAGCTGTTCTTTTCCTTGCTGATGGCAGAAACAGTTGGGAATGGCGGAGGGCGCATCCAGGTACTAAACAGCTGCCTGGGACGGCGGCGCTTCCTGAACAATCTTTATATCGCTTACACTCTGCGCCGTTGTAATGTTCAATTGCGCCATTAATGAAAGAATAGCCAGGGTGCTGCGTTCCCTTGTTTTATTAAAAATGGTAATATCCGGGCCTGTAAAATAATCGCACGCAATAACAATAGCGTTGGCCGTAATGTTATTTACATATGCTGTGTAGCTGATAATGTCCTGCCTGGTCAGAATTTCACGGATGCCCGCCAGCAGTTTTTCAACATCTGCGGCACCAGTTGATGCCGAAATTTCCAGTTTTAGCTCTGCTTTTCGCTGGGTACGATCCGATTGGTTGTCCAGCACACTATCCACCATCTGTTTATTAGGTACGGTAATATAGGATTTTGCGTCAGAACGGATACGGGTGCTGCGCAGCCCTATTTTTTCAACCGTTCCTGATACATTGTTCAGTTTTACCGCATCTCCGGTAGCAAAGGGCTTATCAAAAAAGATAATAAAGGAAGCAATCAGGTTCTCCAGGCTTTCCTTTAATGCCAGCGCTACTGCTGCGCCCACAATACTTAATCCTGTCAGTAATCCTTTAATGTCATATTGAAACGTGTATTTTAAAATAAACAGGCCTCCTATAACAGCTATAATCACTTTTATAAGATCTTTAAAAAAGAAAACCAGCTGATGATTTCCTGCCTCGTGTGCCTGCAGGTAATATCCCTGTATCATCAGCATTATAAAATCAATGCTTTTTATAATCAACCTGAAAAAAGTAAAAATAACCAGGAAAGAACCAATTATCCGCAACAGTTCCTGAAAAGAAATCCTATAGATCGTAAAATCCAGCTCGTCCGGTAATCTTAACTTGTCCAGCGCGCCTACCGTTACCAAAACGGCCAGGAACAGTCCCAGCGGTTTTGCAACCAAGGCTACAAATGTGGGCATATTAATATTCTTATACCGCAGCTGCACCAGCTTAAAAATGCCCTTTGCCACATAGAGCGCAATGTATTTCTTGAAAAGAATGATAATAAAGATCGTAATACCGACAATCAGATAGGTTCTGATGGAATTATTAAAATAAACCTGGTTTAAAATATCATTCATAGCAATTCAAAAATAAAAATTTATACCCATAATGAGCGCCCGCGCCCGGAGGGATGTATAATTTTTTACGTCACCCGGATGCTGGTACCGATCGCACCGCCGTTCAGAGCGGTCAAGGTCTGTAAGAATAAAGCGTAAGTCCTGCTGTATCCAGGGTATACAGTATGCCCTCTTCAAAAAGATACTGTTGCTTGTTTTTAAGCACATCCGGTATGGGCCATTCATCATATTTCCCGGAAGAGAAGGTATACCTGTAAAAACGGGCTGCATCATTGCCAAAGACAAACTTATCAGTGATCCTCAGGTTTTGCCAGTTAGTAATGGCCAGTTTACCCTTGTAGGTGCCATAATAGTCAAAAATATAAATGCCCTGTGCAGGATCATAGATATAGACCAGCTGATTGCGGTCTATGATCTGGTGCGGGGTAATGGTTTCACTGAACAACTGCCGGAAGTCGGGTGTTTTCAGCAGCACACTTCCGTCATCATTAATTTTTTTCAGCACATTTTCCATATTGTCATACAACCAAACCTTACCATCATAAGACAGGCCGATGGCCTGTACATTGAAAATATTCTTTCTTCTCAGGTCAATGGTATTCACCGGGTTCAGCAAACGGTCCAGCATTACCACTGTTGCAAAGCTCTGATAGTAAATCAGGATCCGTAAGGGGTTTGAGACGTCCAGTAATGTGGCTTCACCCAGTTTCTTTACATTATTATAGACGGCCACAGAATCGCCGGTTTCGCTTAGTTTTTTTAGCTGGTTGGTGGCGCTGATGAGGTAAATATTTTCCAGATTATCCACCGCAATTGTTGTATAGCTGCCGGGGATCGTTTTTTGTTGCTGTACAGTTAGCTGTGCCCGGGCAGTTACTGTCAGCAGCATTAAAGTAAGTAATATGGACACACGGCAGCTCATCCCCGTACTATTTTTTCGTCCCTGTTCAGGTAGGAAAGCAGTTGCACGTCATTACCATCAAAAACAGCATATGTAAAAAAAGTGATCCAGTCACCCAGGTTTATATACCGGCTGGTGCTGGTCAGTCTAAAATCGATAGGCAGGTGCCGGTGACCAAAAATAAAAAAATCATACTGTTTCTTCTGCAGCTGCTCCCTGCAATAAGTAATCAGCCATTCTTTGTCGGGACCCAGAAAGGTTTCCTCGGAGGTTCCGGTTTTAGCCCGGCTTTTGCGGCTCATGTAATTGGCGGTGCCCATACCAATGGCAGGAGGCAATATACCAAACAGCCATTGGCAAACAGGGTTACGGAATAGCTTCTTTAGTCGCTTATAACCATGGTCACCCGGGCCCAGTCCATCTCCATGCCCAATAAGGAACTGTTTACCGTTCCATTCAAACTCCTTTGGCTCAAAATAAACCGGCATATTGAGCTCCTGCTGAAAATAATCTTTCATCCACATATCATGATTGCCTACAAAAAAATGCAGTTGTATTCCCCTGTCAGAAAGCTCGGCCAGTTTACCTAAAATGCGTACAAAACCCCTTGGTACTACGTGGCGGTACTCGTACCAGAAGTCAAACAGGTCGCCTACAATAAAAATTTCCTGTGCCTTTTCCTTTATTTCATCCAGGAATTTAACCAATAATTTTTCCCGCTGAAGGCTTGCTTCATAATTAGGTACGCCTAAATGAAAATCAGAGAGAAAATAAATATGTTTACCCGCCTGCAAAATGAAGTTCAAATTTGAGCAAAGGTAGAAGAAATCAGTTATTTGACATGACCGGTAAACCCGGGGAGCGGAATGGAGTTTACCGGCTCCCCTGCGTTTTGCTGCCGATGACAGCTTTTCGAGTGGGCTGAACGTTAATGAAATCGTCCCTCCGGGCGCAGCCTCTATAAGCCGGAAAACGCTCTTCAATCCTGAGTCCTTCTGCCTGCTCCCGCTATTGCGGGATACACTTAAGGTGACGAAAGGTTACAATATCATCTCCTTATTGTTTTTGCTACTATAAATAAAAAAACCGAAGTGACACGATCCCC
>DASVMC010000656.1:0-6237 GCA_036384555.1 Niabella sp.
AATGCTGATAGGGGTCATCAGCTCATGAGAGGCATTGGAGGTAAATTCCTTTTCTTTTTCAAAGGCGTGATTGACCTGTTGCATCAGGGCCTGGATGGAAGCATCCAGATAACTGAAATCGTAGGTAGTGGTCTTAAGGGGATGTTTGGGATTTTTAAAAGGGAATGTTCTTTTTATTAATCGGGTGCGTATAATATAATCGAGCGGTTTTAGTAAATAACGGGTATAAAGTAACTGTACGATTATTATAAAGACAGCCAGCATCATCAAAATATAAGAAGTGTTCTTTTGAAGTGCAATACCGTCCTCGGTAATGGTAGCTGCTTTTTTGCCGATCTCAAGAAGATAGAGCTGCTTATTGGCCGTAAGGGTGTCGGTAAGAATGCGGTAACTGATGGTATCCCTGTCAATGATCCGCTGGGCGGTTTGAAGCCGGCGGGAAACGGGCTGATCATTAAAAGGTTCTAAAGAAATGTATTCATCTTTCAGCATGGAGTAGCTGCCGTAGGCTGTATCTCCTTCAAGGTAGAAATCGATACCGTTTTTTTCAATAGCAGATAGTACTTTATTCCTTTGTGCCGTTAGTGTTTTATTGGTATTCTGAAAAGCGATGCGGCGCATCAGGTAGGGGAGCAGACCAACAAACAGTGCCAGGAAACCGACCGTTACTGCTGCGGCAAATAAGCTGAGTTTGGTTTGCAGCTTCATGACGTTGTTTTTATCTTGTAACCTATTCCCCGTACGGTTTCCAGCCAGTCGGTAGGGCCGTAGGCATTCATCTTTTTCCGGATATTTTTGATATGTACATCAATGTAGTTGGAATCCGATTCATCATCTGCGTTATCTCCCCATAAATGGTCGCTAAGCTGCATCCTGGAAAGTGGCCGGTTTTTGTGAAGGATCAGGTAATTGAGCAGGTCAAATTCTTTTCTCGACAGGCAGATCTCTTCGTTCAGATAATGAATGGTTCTGTTCTTGATGTTGATGGTAAAATCGCCCAGCACCACCAGTGTATCATTCAGTTTGAATTTCCTGCGGATAATGGCCTGCATCCTGGACTGTAATTCCAGTAAGGAAAAGGGTTTTGCTAGGTAGTCATCCGCACCGGCATCTAATCCTTTTACCCGGTCTTCCACCTGTCCCCGGGCGGTAAGAATGATCACGGCAACATCCTTATAATCTTTTCGTATTTCATCCAGCAGCCAAAATCCATCTTTATCCGGCAGGCCAATATCCAGAAGGATAAAATCAAAGCTGCCTTTATCCAGTTCATGAAGAGCGCCCTGCGCAGTGCCTGTTATTTCACAAGTGAAATGGTTTTTCTCCAGCGCCGATCTTATTTCCGCCGCCAATGATTTTTCATCTTCTACGATCAATACACGCATACCTGAATTTTAGAACCGCTTATAGATGCTCAAGGTAAAAAAAGAATTGAAATATCCCCAAAAATAGGATTCCCCCAACGCCGCGACGCCGGTCTTTTTGCTGAATTATAAAACAGGAATGCTTTTTGAAAATTGAAAAGTACGGAAGTCTCCAGGTTCGTTTACCCGCTGCTATCTTTGCCGCCCGTTTTGGGAGGGGCAGGTCTGGCAGGTTTTTCTTTAACAGGAGGCGCCACCTTTTTGGGTTTCTGATGATTTTTTGCTTTAGGCACCTCTTTAATGGGCTGTTGTTTAGGATCGGTCTGCTGATCCTGTTTTTGTCGTGACTGCGCTTTTTGTTTTGGCTTGTCCTTCTTTTGCTGCGTTTCCGTCTCCCCAGCTTCAAAAATGCCTTTGCTGTAGCAACTGGCATTTAAATGAAAGGAACAGGTGATTAATATTACAAGGCAGAAGGTCTTCATAACAAAAAAACCGGGAGCCCCTGAAGGACGCCCGGCATAAAGATACGGATTAAAAATAAAACCGGATTAATGGTCTGGCTTTACAGCACTGTATTAATCCTGATTACTACGATACAAACATAAGACCCGATTATGAAAATTTGATGAAGAAAGTAAATTAAGCTTGATCAAGGGCGGAATGTAACTGGTCTTTATCCAGTTGTTTCTCCCAGTTAGCTACCACAATAGTAGCAACGCCGTTTCCTACAAGATTGGTTAAAGCACGGCATTCCGACATAAAGCGGTCAACCCCTAAAATAAGCGTCATACCGGCTATGGGAACTTCAGGAACTATAGCAAGGGTTGCAGCCAGTGTAATAAAACCAGCGCCGGAAACGCCTGCAGCTCCTTTAGAGCTTAACATGGCAACCAGCAGTAAAAGGATCTCATGCTCTAAAGTAAGATGAATGTTGCAGGCCTGGGCAATAAACAGGGATGCCAGCGTCATATAAATGTTTGTACCATCCAGGTTAAAAGAGTAGCCGGTTGGGATCACCAGGCCCACAACGGATTTTGCGCAACCGGCTTTTTCCAGCTTTTGCATGAGTGTAGGCAAGGCTGCTTCTGAAGAACTGGTTCCTAGCACTAATAATAATTCGTCTTTTATATACCGTAAAAATTTAAAAATAGAGAACCCGTTATAACGGGCAACAGCGCCCAAAACAAGAATAACAAACAGAAGAGACGTACTGTAAAAGGTAGCTACCAGCAGACCGAGATTGATTACCGAACGAATGCCATTTTCTCCAATGGTAAAAGCCATTGCTCCGAAAGCCCCGATAGGCGCTAATTTCATGAGCAGCTCAACAATTTTAAAAACAGGATGCGTAACCGCATGGAGAAAGCTGATCACAACTTTACTTTTTTCGGCGGTCAATGCCAGGCCGACCCCAAACAGGATCGCTGCAAACAATACCTGCAGGATGTTATTGCCAGTGAGCGGGCTTACCAGGGTTTGCGGAATGATATCAAAGATAAAATGTTCAAGTGTTTGTTCTTTTGCCTGAGATACATATTTGACAATGGAACTGGTATCCAGTTGCTGTGGATCTGCGTTCATTCCCGCACCGGGTTGTACTATTTTACCGATGATAAGGCCAATAATTAATGCCAGTGTAGAAAAAGTAATAAAATAGATGAAAGCTTTCCCCGCTACTCTTCCTACCTTCTTAAGATCATTCATTCCGGCGATACCGGTACTGATGGTAAGAAAAATAACGGGTGCAATGATCATCTTTACCAGCATAATAAAACCGTCCCCGAGCGGTTTCATTCGTTTGCCTGTTTCAGGAAAAAAATGTCCCAGCAAGATCCCGAGGACAATGGCGACAATAACCTGAAAATAGAGCACCCGGTATAACTTCTTTTTCTTTACAGGTCCCGGGGTTTCAATATCTGCAACAATCATTCAGTAGTATTTTATCGTTCAAGTTAAATAAAAAGACACTTATCGGAAGGAAAAATTAATGAGGGCAGCCAGCTGTCAAAAATAATGAAGCGTTTGTCATAAAGTCGGGCCGGGATTTTAAAATATTGATTGCGCGCAATATCGGAACAGCTCAATGCGCCGGTTCAATGCAACTTTGTCATTTTGGTGCCTGTTTCCAGGATGAATGAGAAAAACTGGTATTGTTTTTTCTTATAGGCAGGTGAAAAGATCAGTATCGCAGTTGATCTCTCTAAGATACAGTAACCGTAAACTTATTGAAACTTTACTTGTTACTATTGTGATTTTAAAACTTTATGAATATGAAAAAGGTGATTTTAGCTGTAGCGATGGGTGTATTATCCATCAGTTTTGTACAAGCACAAAGTATGAAGAATACACTGAAAGTAGGTGTATTGGGTGGTGTGGCAGTTCCTAATGAAAATGCCGGAGCAAATGCCGGAGTAGATGTAGCCTATCAAAATCTGATCACCCCGCATGTGGGTATTGGTATTGCCACAGGGTATAACCAGTTTTTTGGAAAGGATAATGAGGTAGGCGGCGTTACCCTCAATAACAACAATTTTGGAGTGGTGCCTGTTGCCGCGTTAATCCACTACTACCCGCAAGCGAAAGGTATCTATGTAGGAACCGATCTGGGCTATGGTTTTATTACAGGCGATGAAAAGGTGGCAACCAACAGCAGCGTTGATCGCCCCAATGGCGGGTTTTATTTAAAACCCGAGATCGGATGGCATAACCGTAACTGGAATGTATTTGCCCAGTATACCAAGGTATTTACAGGTGATGACGGTAAGATTAATGTAGGCAACAGCAGCCAAAAATACAATGCCGGAAGCATTGGTATTGGAGTAGCCTATAATATCGGATTGGGAAGATAGGCTTTACAACCCCTGAACCGGAATGAGGCCGGATTACCGGATGATTGAATGGTTCAGTATGGCAAGACTGCTTTTCTCCGGATACCTGCCTGACCTGTTCAGGCAGGTATTCCGTTCAGCATAACGGTAAAATATAGTTGATCTTTAATGAATGCATCGGGTAACTTGTCATTGACAGTGAACCGCTTGTTTGTATCCTTCAGCGGGTTTCAGCGCCAATGACAAGTTTTTTTTGAGCCCTTTTATTTTAATGGATTCGTCTATTCAAAATAGACACGGACAGTTTGATAGAGCAGCTGGTTTTGCATAATATTCGATGACTGGCTGGCCTTATCAGAAAAACCTTTCAGGCCAAAAAGCCCGGCAGCATTTCCTTTATTGATGGCTATTTCCAGGTAGTCTGCACTGTTAAACAGGGCCAGTTTGTCTCCTTCGCGTACATCTGCGTAGGACTCACTGATCCTGTCAATTACCTCGTCCCGTTTAAAAACGATTTTGAAATTGCGGCCACGGCGTTGTTCTTCAAACTGTTTACGGGTAATGTTTACAATGACATTTTCAAAATTGTCGATAAAAATGATCTGACCTTCTATATAGCTGGTATCTACCAGTGGTTGTAAGGGATTTTTATCAATAAAGCTGAAATCTGCAATACCGATCTTCTGGATAGACTCGCCATTCACCAGGCGCTCTACTGTTTTAGCAATGATCCCGGTGATATAGAGCGTATTTTTTACAGCCTTCTTACTGAGCGGAATACCGATTATAATGTCCGGTCGCTCTTCAAGGATCATATTCAGCAGGCCGTTATCGGCACAAATGATATACTGGTTTTTATGAAATGCAACCAGCAGGTGTTCCGGTTTTGTGCCGAACAGGTTTACCAGAATAAGATGGAATGTGAATTCCGGAAAATTTTTAAAGGCGCCCCTGCAAACATAGGATGCCTGCGGAAAATTGAACGGGGTAATATTGTGAGAGATGTCTACCAGGTGAATATCGGCGTCGATCTGTAACAACTGGGCTTTAATAGCACCTACCAGGTAATCCTGGTAGCCAATATCAGATGTCAATGTTACAAAGTTCATTTCCTGCCCGGTAGATTCATTTATTTTTTAGTGCTGCTTATATCCTGCAAAATAACTGACCATTTATTATTTTATCAATTCTTTGTTTTTAAAATAAAATTTGTGTACCAGTTTATCTGCCAGCGATGGAAAGAATTTGTTTAAAAAAACGGTTTCCTTGCCGGTGCCGGTTATTACCAGGGTCCTTTTCCTGTTTTTTACAGCCTTTAGAATGAGCAGGGAAGCTGCTTCTGCTGTCATCATCTTACCTTCATCCATTGGGTTCTCCTGTTGTTTTTCTCCCTTATCATTAAGAGCATTGTCCCGGATGCTGGAGGCGGTAAAGCCGGGGCTTACCCACATTACATGCACCTGATCATCTTTCAGCTCCGTCATCAGGCATTCTAAAAAACCCTGCAGGGCAAATTTGCTGGAGGAATAGCCGGTTCTGCCGGGTAAGCCTCTGTAACCTGCAATTGAAGAAATGCCTACAATGCTCCCTTTGCTTTTTATAAGATGGGGCAGGGCAAATTTAGTACAGTAAACGGCGCCATAAAAGTTCACATCCATTACTTTTTTGATGACGCTGATGTCAAGGTCTTTAAAGAGTCCGCGCATACTGATACCGGCATTATTAATAAGTATATCAATACGATCGTAGGTGGCCACAGTAGATTCGATAAAACGCTGGCATTCGGTTTCTTCGCTCACGTCTGCCACCATGGTGTGCAAAAAAGCGGAGGGATGCGCTGCCTGAAGAGAATAGAGTTTATCATGGTTCCGGCCGCAGGTGGCTACTTTTGCCCCAAAACCCAGCAGGGTATTTACCAGTCCGCGGCCAATACCGTCGGTACCTCCTGTAACTACTACTACCTTATCTTTGTAATATTCGTTCATCTGCCAGTAAAAATATTTCAACAAACCTACTTATAAAATATTAAAAAATAACTTTTAATG
>DASVMC010000657.1:0-1614 GCA_036384555.1 Niabella sp.
CCCCCGGACACGTTCCCTGCTATAGCTTGCTTTTAGCATTGCCAGGTTTACATTGAATGTATTGTGCCGGTTGTAATTATAAAGAAACGGAGCAATATGGTGATCTGCCGGTCTGTTTAGAGCATAACTATAAAAGATTTCCCCGTAGCCGCTTATTTTAAAGTCTTGCTCACTTTCCCCTGATTGCGCGTTACCGTTTTCTGCGGGAAGCAACATTGTAAATAAGACGCGCATAAGAATTGCTTGTATATTTCGTTTCATCTTGTTGGATCTGGTTATAGTAGTGTACTGCGGGAGCTGTCAAACTGCCTGAACAGGAAGCAGTATTGTCTTCTGCATCGTGTATTAATTGCTGAGCTTGTTCAGCGCAATGTTCAGCTTTAATACATTTATTTTTTCAGGGCCTAAAATGGGTTGGTCAATATGGTGCTTTACCAATTCCTGTACCCTTTGCAGGGATAAATTCCTGGCTTTTGCAATCCCTGGTACCTGTGCGTTTGCAGCTGCTACTGAAATGTCCGGATCCAGGCCACTGCCACTTGCCGTTACCATATCCATTGGCACGGGGGTGCCGGGGTTCTTTTCTCTGAATGCAGCAACTCTTTGCTGTACTTCTTTCAGGTATTCAGGATTATTGGGACCTTTATTACTGCCGCCGCTGCCGCTTGCATTATAATTCACGGCCGAAGGACGGGCGGAAAAGTAAATGGAGCTATCAAATCTTTGGCCGATGTTGGCATAATAGGTACGGCCGTTATTGTCTGTGATCTTTTCACCTTGCCCTTTGTCCGGCAGGAACTGTGCGATACCGTATAGGGAAAGCGGGTAAAGGACCATACAAAGGAGCAGCATTACCAATGTTAACCGGATTGCAGGAAGTATATATTGTTTCATTGTTTTCTTTTTTAAGTGAATTATAAATCGGTAAGTGATCAATAGGAGGGGCATCGTTTTACCGGTTGCTAAAAAATAAGTCCTACCATCATATCAATAAGTTTGATACCAACGAATGGCGCAAGGATGCCACCGAGCCCGTAAATGAACAGGTTCCTTCTCAGCAAGGCGCTTGCACCGATGGGTTTGTAGGCAACACCTCTTAAAGCAAGAGGTATTAAAAGCGGAATGATGACCGCGTTGAAGATGACAGCTGATAAAATGGCGCTTTCAGGACTATGCAGGTGCATGATATTTAAGCTTTGCAGAGAAGGTATGGCCAGGATAAATAGCGCCGGAATGATCGCAAAATACTTGGCCACATCATTGGCGATGCTGAATGTGGTCAGCGTACCACGGGTCATTAGCAATTGTTTGCCAATTTCCACTACTTCGATCAGTTTAGTGGGATCGTTATCAAGGTCAACCATATTACCGGCTTCCTTGGCTGCCTGTGTGCCGCTGTTCATAGCAACGCCTACATCGGCCTGGGCCAGGGCTGGAGCATCATTGGTGCCGTCACCCATCATGGCTACCAGGCGGCCGGCTGCCTGCTCTTTCCGGATATAATTCATTTTATCCTCTGGTTTTGCCTCTGCAATGAAATCGTCTACGCCTGCTTTTTCGGCAATATATTTTGCTGTTAACGGGTTGTCGCCTGTTACCATTACGGTTTTAATT
>DASVMC010000658.1:0-2551 GCA_036384555.1 Niabella sp.
TTTACATTTCCGATGCTGGGATTATCAACAGTCAGCCGGTAGGTATTTACGAAGAAGGAGTTACAGGAATGGGCTATTGCCAGGCGCAGGTTGGCGGCATGGCCGGCCCAGGTTTCCAGGCACCCTACCCTTCTTCCGCACGCATAATAGCCACCCCGGCAGGGATAGCCGGATGCGGGTGTAATGACCCCTTCATCAAGACCCACAAGGCCGCCCAGCGGTTTAAAAGTGGACCCCGGCGGATACATCCCTTTAATGCCTCTGTTCAATAAAGGGGCCGTAACATTCAGCACCATTTTTGCATAGTTGGCATTTTTGTCAGGCCCTGTAAGGTCATTGGGGTTAAAAACCGGACCCGATGCCATAGCCAGGATACCGCCTGTTTTGGGGTCAATAGCTACCACAGAACCCACTTTATTGGTCAGCAGCTTTTCAGCCAGCACCTGAAGATCCACATCCAGGAAGGTTTTCAGCCCCCTGCCAGCCACCGCCGTCGTATCAAACTCTCCGTTCTCATAATGCCCTACCAACCGGTTCTTGTTATCTTTGATCATGTATTGCACCCCACGTTGCCCCATCAGCACTTTTTCATAACTGTATTCAAGCCCGTTCTTGCCTACATAATCACCCATTTTGTAAAAATTGCCGGAGCGTTCTATATCTTTTGCGTCTACCTCGCTGATATATCCGAGAAAATGCGCACCTACATTATACGGGTAAGTGCGTATCGGGCGCTGCTGCAATACAAATCCCGGAAAACGCCAGCTGTTCTCTTCAAAACGGGCCTGCATTTCAGGCGTTAAAAGAGAATGGAATATGGAAGGACGCACCCGCGAATTTTTGACAATTGCATTAACAATGCGGCTTCTGAATTCCGCCGTATCTATACCAATCAAATTACAGAAAGCGGAGGTATCAAAATTCCGTTTCACTTCCGCAGGCGTTACCATCAGATCAAACATAATGGTATTGTTCAATATGGGCCGGCCTTTCCTGTCATAAATGATCCCTCTCTCAGGATACACAATTTTCTGGAAGATGGCATTGCTCTTTGCCAGCTCCAGGTATTTATTGCTAACCAGCTGCAGGTTGGCCAGCTGAGCAACAATAACGACAAATACAGCTAAAAAGATAATCCGTATCACATAACTCCTCGACTTATTAAATACCGGCATATGAAAAATCTAAGGGGACTGTTTATGTAAGAAAAATCAAAAATAATATAAAACTTTAACGTGCATAAAGGGCAGCTGCACTTTATTTTAAACAAAACCATAAAAATACCGGCCAGACAAACCTGTGATCCGATACCGGTAAATTACCCTTCAAATCCCGCATCCTGTATCAGCATCTTCCCGTCCGCCGCAGTTGTTGCCAATACATCACAACGGTTATTGTACGGATTATCCGCATGACCCCGTACCCAAACAAAACGGATCTGGAAATTCCGGGAAAGCTGATGGTACCTGACCCACAGGTCCTTGTTTTTTTTACCGCCCTTAAAATCGGTACGTATCCAATTATCCAGCCATCCCTTCGTAACCGCGTTCACCACGTATTGGCTGTCTGAATAAATAGTGACCGGCAGGTTAGTCGTTTTGAGTGCTTTCAGGCCCTCTATCACTGCCATCAGTTCCATACGGTTATTCGTGGTCTTTTTAAATCCGCCCGACAGTTCTTTGACGTGTTTCCCATACATCAGTAAAACACCATATCCACCGGGCCCGGGGTTGCCCCTCGATGATCCGTCTGTATAAATGGTAATACCACTGGTTTGCATAAAAACAAAGATAACTGTAAAACAACTTTGTTATGGAATTTTTGCCTTTCGGGCTCTTATATAAAAAATAAATCCTGTGCCTTTATTACGTGCCGGTCACAAAACAGTAAGCGGAAAAAATAAACGGATGAAATGACCATAAAAATTCCGGGTAGCTAAGCTCAATAAAAATATACATATGAAAAAATGCCTTTTGATTCCGGTTTCCGGTACCCTCCTTTTTGCCACCTGCGGCTCTTCCTCTTCAAATCCGACAGTGCAACCAACACCGGTTGTAGCAACTGCTGCGGAAAGTTCCCCAACCATTGTTGAGCGTATACCATTGCCGGCAGGCTACCGGCGTATTCCTGAACCCGGTACCGGTTTTGCCGCCTGTTTAAGAACCAGTCCTTTAAAAAAGGACAAAACGGTCTATTTATATAACGGAACTGTAAAGGCAAATCAGCAGGCTCAATACGCTGTTCTGGATATAAGTGTGGGCAATAGGGATTTACAGCAGTGCGCCGATGCCGTAATGCGGTTACGCGCAGAATATTTGTTTGCTGCCAAAAAGTATGACGCAATAAGATTTCATGCCGGCGACGGTACATGGCTTTCTTATACTGCCTGGCTGGATGGCACCCGGTATAAACAGCAGGGACAAAAGCTGGTTGCCATACGAACACGTTCTTCAGTAAATACGCACGATGCGCTGCTCAATTTCATGGACTTCGTTTTTGCTTATTGCGGTACATCCACATTACCGGCGTCCCTGCAATCAAAGTCCCTGGA
>DASVMC010000659.1:0-2154 GCA_036384555.1 Niabella sp.
ATGATATCTGCTGCGGTTTTATTGGAAAAGAATAATTGATTACTGCCGATCTGGTCCTCTTTATACAATTGCCTGAAAATGGCGATAAACGGGGTAATACCAGCCCCGCCGGCTATAAAGACGCCTGCGCCTTTATATTGGATGGCACCCCATACATCATGCAAGATCAATTCATCTCCCGGTTTTAATAAGCCAAGCTGATGGGTCACCCCATCATATTGATCATATATTTTTATCGTAAACTCCAGGTGATCCCATTCATTTAAAGAGGTAAACGTAAATGGATTCCGTTTATCCTGCCAACCCGCTTTATTGATCGTTACTTCAGTCGCTTGGCCGGGAATAAACGCGTATCCCCGGGGCTTTTCGACTTCAAATCTTTTGACGTCATGGGTTACATTCTCTGTAGATAAAATCTTTACAAGATGCTTTTCGCTCATTTTTTTGGATTATACCTTTAAAATTACTCCATTTTTTAACAGGAAAAGCCAGACTTCGCAAATAAACCGGAACGCTGTCATGCAGGAACTATAAAACGAACTGATGAAGCGGATACATAAGGAGAAGATCTGAAGACTCCGCAATGGCATTGGTTACTGAAGTACAAATAGTTCATTAATCTACGGAGCGTTTTCTCTAAATTGAAAACAAAAAAACAGCCGGTGTTTAAGACTGGTTGTTCATTATAAAAAAGGGTATGCATTTTCTAAAGATGTCCGGCAAGTTTTAATGCAATCTATATTGCTATTCCGCCAATTAAGGACGTAATAAATATCCGATCCTCCGTTGCTGTAAATCTTACTAAAAGCAAAGGAAGAATTCTGCGATAAACCTGTATACTGCAGAAAACAAGAACATCTTCCGTATTTACTGGAAATACAACTGGCAAATAAAGAGTAGGAACAAGGCTTTCTCTTAATTTCTCTGGTTAAAGTTTGCCTGCCCGCCGTAAAATGGGTACGTTTGCTTGTTAATATGACTTTTTTAAACAGTATTAACATCGATGGCAGTACCCTTGTTCCGGATAGTAGTAACGTATATCAATGGACCTATGGCATCTGGCAACAATTAAATATTTCAGATAAGACGGCGCATATCTTTACCAGCATCAGCTTGTTGTTAGCTACCCTATTCATCCTGCTGATCGCTGACTACATTATTCGCAAGGTGGCCAAGGAATTGTTACGCAAGGTTATTGCCCGCACCCGCTGGACCTGGGACGACCGGCTGATGGAGAATAAAGCACTTGATGCAGCCAGCAGATTGCTCCTGGCAATTTTTACCCGGCAGCTTTTGCCTTATGTTTTTATTGGGTTTCCCCGGTTTACAGCCAACCTGGAAAAATTCCTGGAAATTTTGATCATTATTTGTACCTATCTGCTGGTAAATAGCATCTTAAAAACGATACGCGACCTGATGGCAGGGACGAAGGCGTTTGCAGACAAACCGCTGGACAGCTACTTACAGGTAATACAAATATTTTTCATATTTATGGCCGGCACCCTGATCATATCTTCTCTAACGGGCAGTTCGCCCTGGTCTTTCCTGGTTTCTCTCGGTGCTGCTTCGGCAATCCTGATGCTGGTTTTCAAAGACACCATCCTAGGGTTTGTGGCCAGCATCCAGGTTTCTGCAAATGATTCCATCAGGGTTGGAGACTGGATCGAAATGCCCAAATATGGCGTTGATGGCGATGTAATGCAAATAAATCTGAACAATGTCAAAGTACGGAATTTTGACAAGACGGTCGTTACCATACCGACCTATACCCTGTTAAGTGATGCTTTTAAAAATTATCGGGGCATGGAAGAAAGCGGGGGAAGAAGGATAAAGAGAGCCATCAATATTAAAATATCTTCGATCCGCTACCTGACCCGCGAAGAGATTGAAGAGCTCAAAAAAATACAGCTCTTAAAAGAATCTATTAACAAACGGGAAACAGAAATCCAGGCATATAATCAAAAATACGAGGTTGACAGTACTGTTCCTGTTAATGGTAGAAGAATGACTAATATAGGACTTTTCCGGTCTTACATCCTTTCCTATGCAAAGCATAACCCAGAAATACATAAGGACATGACCTTAATGGTACGTCAGTTGGCACCTACTGAGTATGGGCTTCCCTTAGAACTATATATGTTCACCAACGGAACA
>DASVMC010000660.1:0-3020 GCA_036384555.1 Niabella sp.
AAGGAGGTACAGAACATAAATGGTTATAGCAATAGGCGCAAGTATGATCAATCCCTGTATAAAATACCGGATCAGCTGTTTTATAAAATCGTTCTCTTTTTTTGTTTCAGATACTGCCATAAAGCGGTACAAAAATAACAGTTTTCATCAGTATGTTTTATTGACAGCTGTTTTATGTGGATTGGCCTGCAAAAAAAGACTGCTCACCGGAAAAAGGAAGGACTGCGCAACCCGCAAGCCTAACTTTGGTCAAGTTTTTTGAAAATTTCATGCAGGAAACTTTGGTTACATTTAAAGTTTCCATAGTTTCGCATCCGCAAATGGAAGTAGTAAATGAACATAAGACCCGTATTCGCGATCAGGCACTTCAGTTATTTATACAGTATGGTGCAAGAAGCGTAAGTATGGATGATATTGCCGCAGCTGTGGGTAGTAGCAAAAAAACCATTTATCAATACTACCATGATAAGGACAATCTGGTAGAAGATGCCATTAATGCAATCCTGATCAATAATTGCAAGGAATGCCAGGCATATGTAAAAATGGCTGAAAATGCGATTCATGAAGGCTTTCTGGCAATTGGGCAAACGGCACAGCTTTTCAGGAATATGAACCCGGTGTTGATGAATGATCTGAAGAAATATCACCCGAAAGTGTATAAAAAATTTAATGACTATAAGGGTGAGTTTATTTATCAGCTGATTACTGACAATATTAAACGGGGTATTGACGAAGGATTATACAGGGATGATATCAATATTATGGTATTGGCCCGTTTTCGGGTAGAAAGCATCATTATTCCTTTTCTGCCGGATTTTTATAATAAAGTACCTGACCGCCTTTTTGAAGTGCAGGAAGAATTATTTTACTTTTTTCTGCACGGAATGGCAACCCCTAAAGGACAGAAATTAATTGAACGATATAAAAAACAAAAAAAACATTCAGATGCAAACGGTTAAATGGATTGCAGTGGCTATTGTGGGAGTGATGTCCGCGGGTTGGTCCAGCGCACAGGATAGTGTTCATTATTTTACACTGCAGCAGGCGTTGGAGTACGGGCAAAAGAATAACGTACAGGTAAAAAACGCTCTGTTGGATGTCCGCTTACAGGAGCAGGTAAACAGGGAAGTAACAGGTAGTGCTTATCCCCAGATAAGTGCCAGCGGAAATGTTACATATAACCCCAATGTAGCTGTTCAGCGATTTCCCAATTTTTTTGCGCCAGCGATTATTCAGGTGTTACAACAATTAAATGTGCATGATGGAAATGGCAATCCTATAGAGCCACCAGCTGGCGGTGATTATGGGTTTATTGATGCGCAGTTTGGAACAAAATGGACATCAAATGGAGGTGTTTCTTTGAGTCAGATATTATTTGACGGTCAGGTTTTTGTAGGGCTGCAAGCCAGACAAGCCCTGATTGACTATAAAGAAAAATCAGCGGAGGTGACTGCAGAACAGATCCGCCAGAATATAGCCAAGATCTACTATCAGCTGGTTGTAAGCAAAACGCAGGTTGCGCTGATTGACACTAACCTGGCACTGGTGAATAAAAACCGGCATGATACAAAGATCATGTATGATAACGGATTTGCCGAAAAACTGGATATTGACAAGCTGGATGTACAGCTGGCTAACCTGCAATCACAGAAAACACAGGTTGTAAATGCTGTTAACAACGGATATCTTGGATTAAAATTATTATTGGGAATGCCGATTGGGGAAGGGCTTGTATTAACAGACACATTAACAGACGAAAGCTTAAAGGAAGGAATTTTAGATAACGCTTCTTCTTTTGATTATAGCCAGAGAAGAGATTATCAGGCTGCTTTATTGGGAGAAAGACTGAATGAATATGATGTTAAAAGATACAAGTACAGTAAAATACCTACTTTATCCTTAAATGGCAACTACACAAAAATGGCGATGGATAATACATTGGGACGTACTATTAACAGTCAGTGGTTTACGGCCAGTTCTATAGCTCTGAATTTGCATATTCCTATTTTCAGCGGCTTTTCCACTAATGCAAAAATTGCCCAGGCCAGAATTAAATTACAGCAAACACAAAATCAGGTAGAGGCGTTGAAGCTAAATATTGACAGGGAAAAGGATTCTGCGATGAATACGTTTAAGACTGCCCTGATCAATATGGACTACCAGAAGCAGAATATGGGACTTGCTGAAAGTGTGTATAGCCAAACAAAAAAGAAATATGAAGTAGGCACCGGCAGCCAGCTGGAAATTGATAATGCAAGAGTGCAACTGCAAACCGCCCAAACCAATTATTACAATGCACTTTATAGTGCAGTGGCCGCCAAAATTGATTATTTAAAAGCAGTAGGAAAACTATAATATCCAAACTATTAATACTATAATTTTATGCGCAGCATTTTAACAGGTACATTGATGATCACCGTTCTTTCAGCAGGCTTGCTTGCTTGCGGAGGCGGAAAAGAAAAAGGTAAAGTGGGCGACCTGAAGGCGAAAATTGAAAAGCTGAAAGGAGAACAGAAAAAGACCAATGACGAACTGTCAAAACTGGAAGCAGAGCTGGAAAAGCTGGACCCCTCTACGGTTAAGGCAAAGTTTGTATCGGTTGCCACAATTGGCAGCGGTGCGTTTGATCACTATATAGATCTTCAGGGAAAAATTGATGCAAAAAACAGCGGATATGTAGCACCCAAAGGACAGGCAGGAGTAGTGAGAGCGTTATATGTAAAACAGGGCGATCATGTAAGCAAAGGGCAAACACTTGCCAAACTGGATGACGTGGTACAACGGCAGGCCGTGGTAGGAGCACAACAACAGGCGGCGGTGCTCAAAGCACAGCTGGATCTGGCAAAAACCACTTATGAGCGCCAGAAAAATCTATGGACAAATAATATAGGTTCAGAGATGCAGGTGCTGCAGGCAAAAACGAATATGGAGGCGTTAACCAGCCAATTGCGCGGAGCTGAAGCCCAGGTGCAGCAGGCGAAAGAAGCGCTGAGCTTTACAAATGTTACGGCTGATATCAG
>DASVMC010000661.1:0-14442 GCA_036384555.1 Niabella sp.
ATGGCAAGATGTGCTTCTATATAATTATTATAAGTGCCGGCAACCAGGTAGTCCATACTCTAAAGTTATCATAGTATCCCTGAAAAAAAAAGCTCATCCCACAGCATTTTACTACCGGAATGTCCGTTTATAACTTCAAAAAAATAGTGTAGCATCTGCGCATCCTGTTTTCCTGGTCCTTTAAAAACCCAAGATCTGTTTTTTGAATGCTGTCTTTTCGATCCGGACCGGGTAACCGTACCTCATAATAAGTTCTGAAACTAAAAAGAAGTTCTTTAAATTTCAGCACCAAGACATCTGCCCATATAGATTTTTCAGAGCCCAACATTCCCAGGTGCGCCAATTGGTTTGTTAATGTATCGATCGCATTTTTCGTAAATTTAAGCTCCCTGTCCTGTGGCGTATCGGGCTGTTTTACTCCATGCAATCGCTCCTGCAACACTATGTAATTACTGCAGGCCTTTATTGATTGTTCCATTAAAGCCGCCGCCGCTCCAAAAGGGTATTGCCGATCCGGAACATTATAAATATCCTTAAAAAGGCGGTTGGACCTGAGTATAATGCTATCGCTGACGACTCCGAATTTGTTGTTAAGCAGGTTCATAGAATCGATCAGTACGAGGCCCTGTATTCCTTTGTCTTCCTTATACGCTGCATCCTTATAGTAGTTACTAAAACGGCCGTAGGTTCCGTATATTTCATGGAACACGGTTTCCAGGCTATCAACCTGCTCCTTCAGCCATGCCTTTTCCTCCCTTGTAAAGTTATCGGGAAACCCTGTGTTGCCGGACACATTTGTTTCTTTTACCGGCTCGCGTAATAATTCATCAGACTGGAAGAACAACGTATCGCAGGCATCAAGATGCTGCTGATCTCCCTTTAGTGTATCTGTCCTGGCCGGATTCAGCAAGGTTTTCTTCTTCTCCTGCAGCGCATCCCGCATTACATTTAAATAAAGTTCCCGGCTGGTGATGGCCGATATCAGAACAAATGCAGTATGATCTAACCTGTACGCTTTACTCAGATCATGTCTTTTATCTTTACAGGCATTCAATACCAGAACGAGGATCAAAAAAGAAAAAATCAGCCCTTTAGTGTGTTTCATTGTATGCACAGGTTTTTATTATGGCCCTTCGGGGCCGAATGCTATTGGCAGCTATTCAAAATTAAGCATTCTTTAGGCATCACAAACACATTTGTGTACAGGGTTATACGCTATTTTTCACCTGAACTCGGGCGTTTTAACTACATTTGCCGTTCAATAAGTTCTTTCATTTTTCATCAACCGGAAAAGGTCCCTGATCAAGATCAGGGATAATAGGGAACCGTGTGTAAATCACGGGCTGTCGCGCAACTGTAAACAGCGCTAAAGGCTTTACCTTATATATCCACTGTGGCGCCCGGGCGTCATGGGAAGGATGGTAAAGCTGCTGTAAGCCAGGAGACCTGCCTTATCCGTATGAGCAATGCTTTCGCGGTATGAAGCAACGGTCTGTATGATGCCTTTTTATTCTTGTTCCCTTCTGTTACGGTTCAGCTACCTCACACTGTTCCGGTCACCGGCATCCGTCTGTCCTTGTTTTTACCATTAACGTATTGCGAAATTTGCAAAGGGCTTTTAGCTTATTATTCATTAAAAAAGTTAAAAGAAATGCAAACACACAATCTGGGCTACCCGCGTATTGGTAGTAACCGGGAACTGAAAAAAGCCAGCGAACAGTACTGGGCTGGCAAAATTGAGGCGTCACAACTGGAACAGGTAGCCCGACAAATAAGGGAAACCAACTGGCAGTTACAAAAAGAAGCCGGTATTGACTGGATTCCGGTAAATGATTTTTCCTTTTATGACCAGGTGCTGGATACCTGCCTGATGACGGGCGCCATACCAGACCGGTATCATCTCTTAATTGAAAAAGAACAGCTCAAGACGATCGACCTGCTTTTTGCTATGGCCAGGGGGTATCAGAAAAACGGGTACGATCTTACTGCTATGGAAATGACCAAGTGGTTCGATACCAACTACCATTATATTGTTCCCGAATTTAAAAAAGATCAAAAATTCTCTTTCTTCAACAGCAAGGTCATTGATCAGTTCATCGAAGCAAAAAAAGCCGGATACAATGCCAAACCTGTTTTGATCGGCCCTGTTACTTTCTTATTGCTGGGCAAGGAAAAAGAAGAAGGCTTTGACCGGCTCGACCTGCTGAAACAGTTATTACCCGTCTATTTTGAAGTGCTGGAAAAGCTCGATGCCAGCGGTGCTTATTACGTTCAACTGGATGAGCCCTGCCTGGCGCTTGATCTTACTCAAAAAGAGCAACAGGCGCTGGTTACAGCGTATACCGCTATCCAACAGCGCTTTCCCAACCTGAAGATCATACTGGCTAACTATTTTGATTGTTTTGGAGCCAACCTTTCAACCGCCCTATCACTTCCGGTACACCTGCTGCACCTGGACCTTGTGCGTTGTCCTTCCCAGCTGGAAGATATCCTGGCTCATCCGGACTTTATTCAGGCAAGAAAACGGTTGTCGCTGGGCATTGTGGACGGAAGAAATATCTGGAAGAATGATTTTAAACAGTCCCTGGACCTGATTGAAAAAGCCAAACAAAAAATAGGAACGGACCGCATATGGCTGGCGCCTTCCTGCTCTTTGCTGCACACTCCTTGCGACCTGGACCTGGAGACAGACGAAAAGCATCTTCCGGCAGCGATCAAACAGTGGATGGCATTTGCCCGGCAAAAGCTGGCGGAAATAGTGTCTTTAAAACAAATCACTACAGAGCCGGATAGCGCCGCTTCCAAAGCCCTGCTGCAAGCCAACACCAGGTGCGTCGAAGACCGTAGCAGCTCCACATTAATCCATAACCAGCAGGTAAAACAGCGGGTAACCGCAATTACCGAAGCAGCGGCACAAAGAAACAGTCCGTTTGCTGTCAGAAAGCAAAAACAGCAGCAGGAACTTTCGCTGCCACTTTTCCCGACCACTACCATTGGCTCTTTCCCTCAAACCAAAGAGATCCGTACCTGGAGGGCACAATGGAAAAAACAACAGCTTTCCGATGCTGAATATAACCGGTTGTTGCAGGAAGCAACTCAGGAAGCGATTCAATGGCAGGAAGCACTAGGCTTAGATGTATTGGTGCACGGCGAATTTGAGCGGAACGATATGGTGGAGTATTTCGGAGAACAGCTGGCCGGCTTTGCCTTTACCCAGAACGGCTGGGTGCAGAGTTATGGCAGCCGATGTGTAAAGCCTCCCGTCATCTATGGTGATGTGTACCGCCCCAGCCCCATGACGGTTGAATGGAGCGCCTATGCACAATCATTAACCAGTAAGCAGGTAAAAGGCATGCTTACCGGACCTGTAACCATTTTACAGTGGAGCTTTGTACGGGACGATCAGCCCAGAAGCACAACGTGTAACCAGATAGCCCTGGCCATCCGCGATGAGGTGACCGACCTGGAAAACGCGGGGATAAAGATCATCCAGATTGATGAGCCGGCAATAAGGGAAGGATTACCTTTAAGGAAGGAAAACCGCCTGGAATACCTGAATTGGGCGGTAAAGGCATTCCGCATTGCGGCAAGCGGTGTTCAGGATGCCACACAGATTCATACACATATGTGCTATTCTGAGTTTAATGATATCATTCATAATATTGCAGATATGGACGCCGATGTGATTACCATAGAAACTTCCCGCTCCCAGATGGAACTGCTGGACGCTTTTGCCACTTTTGCGTATCCGAATGATATAGGGCCCGGCGTGTATGATATTCATTCGCCCCGCGTACCAACAAAAGAAGAAATGGTGACATTGATTGAAAAAGCGCTGCATGCTATTCCGGCAGAGCGTCTTTGGGTAAATCCTGATTGTGGATTAAAGACAAGAGGCTGGGAGGAAACAAAAGCGGCACTTACAGCAATGGTAAATGCCGCTAAAACACTCCGGGAAAAGATACAGCAGCCGGTGTTATAATAATTACCTGATGTGTAAACATGAAGATAAATACTGCCCATGCTGCAAGCAACCCTTTGAATGCAAAGTGGGCAGTATTCTTCTTTGTCAATGCAGTGCTGTAACACTAACGGATCCCGAACGGGATTTTATTAATGAACAATATGATGATTGTCTTTGTGCTTCCTGTTTAAAAGCGCTAAAGGCACAATACCATAAAAAAGAATTCCAGCAAAAACTAAAGAGGATCCTTGGCGTTTTTTATAAAAAAGCCCCTGACACCTGATGGTTTTAAAAATTCATTAAACCTCCTTCATCATATGAACAAAAATGAAAGAATAGCCGCTGCTGCTACCAGCATCTTTAAAGCAGTTTTTCCCAATACCACTAATCATTATGATACCCTGTTCGGCGGTACGGCCATGCATCTGATGGACGAGGTTGCTTTTATTACGGCCACCCGTTACAGCCGTTTAAGAATGGTGACCGTAAGCAGCGACCGTATTGACTTTAAACATCCCATCCCTTCGGGAACAATTATTGAGCTGACCGGGAACATTATTTATATTGGCAATACCAGCATGAAAGTTCAGGTAGACATTTATGTGGAACAAATGTACAGCGAGCAGCGGGAAAAGGCTGTCAGCGGTATATTTTCCTTTGTGGCTGTTGATGAAAACAAAAAACCGGTCGCCATTCATTAACAGCGACCGGTTTTTAAACAAGAAAAACAATAGCGGTATAGTGCTATATCCCCCGTTTTATCTTTTGCGGGCAGATCATTTAAAGTTATAGGTGAAAAAGATGCCTGCCGGAAAGCGCGTGTAGTTGGCGTAGTTAGCACTCAATTCCGGGGAAGTGCCGCTAAAATTAAATACGCTTATCCGGTTGCTCGTTTTATAGTCAGCATATCCTTTTATCGTATTCAGGTATACTTCCCCTGTAATCGGGTGCACGGCAATATTATTATAAACGATATTGGCATTTTCCACCATTGTTTGCGCATCTGCCATAAACTCTGTGGCATTACTGCTAAAAATATGACGGTAAATTTTGGTACCGGCATTGCTGAAGTAAAGTGTATCGCCTTTTGCGGTGATACCTGGTGTGGCACCCCAGCCAGCGCTTAACCCCCCATTGGAAATTTCATTTACTTTAATTACAGAATAATCCCTGAAATTAATTTTTGAAATCTTATTGGGGCTCCCGGTTGTGGAAACCCAGATATTCCCATCATCAGCTTTTACAACCCCACTTACAGGCGCGTTCATATTTATTGCATATGAAATTGCATCTTTATCAGCTTCAATTACATAAACTTTTGTACCAGCAGCAGCAAATACCTTGTTATTGGAAACAGCCATTGTAAGTTTTGCGGCAGCAGCAGAGCCTTGTACAAAGGTGAGCGCTTTTGTAGTTGTATTAAAGCGATAAATACCGCTGTTATCCCGCAGGAAAACATTTTGTTCATTTAAAACGGCTACATGCGTAGGCCAGCTAAGTACAGATAATTCACTGTTATAAGCCGCTTCTTTTTTTAGTGTTTCTGCGTTGGCCACCACCAGCAACCCGTCGTTTTCAAAAGAATTTCCAACCGCATTGGTTTTTCCATTCTGAGAAATTACATAAAGCTTTCCGTTGTTAATAAAAAGATCCTGCGCTACATTACCCAGGAAGGTTCCATTTGCTCTGTAATAAGCACTGTCCATTACCTTTCCTTTCGGGCTGATGAAAACTATTGTTCCCGTTTCATTGGTCATATTGCCTTCATTAAGGATAAATGTACCGTATTTGTATTTTCCATACACAGTAACATCCACCTGGGCAGCGGCCTGTTTGTCTTGATTAGAAGCAGTAAGTGATATCGTATGACTTCCTAAAGCTTCAGAAACGAATTTGAATACAGAATCAGTGACATTAGCAGATTTCCCGTCTACTGACCAGGCCAGGGTACTGCCTTCACTCACTTTTGCCTTAAAATAGACGGTATCTTCCTGTGCTATTTCCGTTCCGGATGACAGGTTTACAATAGCCACCTCCGGATCCTGAACCGGTGGATTGTACACATCATCATTTTTTGAGCAGGATGCCAGCAGGATTGCAATAAATGAGACAATAGCTATACTGTTTTTATTCATAACATTGGTTTGTTTGTTGTTTTAGTATTTATTTAGTACCGGGAGTTTAGGTTCTTATTTCCCAAAATTCAAATCTTCCACGCCGGTGACTTCGGTAGATACCTCGCCCAGCCAGCCTGCATCTGCCAGTACAGCTGTTTGTATTTTTATAAACCGGACGCTGGTCAGGCTGACCTGATTTCCTTTATCATCAACAGCGTTGGAAATATCTACTTTGCCGCCTCCATCATTATTGGCTATATCATCAGCATAACCCCAGCCATAGGCAGGCGATACTACATAACTCGGATTTGTCCGGTCTACCTTACTCTTTAACCAGGATCCTTTAAGCGTATAACTGTTAGCTGTTATCCATTCAGGATAGTAGGCCTGCGAATGGAACTGGTTTTTCTTTACAACACCGGAACCGCCTTTGTTATCTTTCCAGGCAACATCTTTGTCGGGCGAATCAGGCCTGTAATAGGTTATTGCATAATCACGCATATAATCTGCCGTTCCATACACGCTACCCTTCAGCTCGTACCAGGTATCATCGGGCTGACCATTACCGTTGTCATCAGCCATTACATATACAATTCCCGGTTCAGACCAATTAGCAAAAGCGTTGCCATACACCTGTATATCATCGCCGGCCTTGTTAGACACGGCGTGGTCAAAACCCAGCACAATATAACCGCCATAAGCACCTAACGTAACCATACCCGACTGGTTGCCTAAAATACCCTGTGCGCTTTTCATGTCACCAGGCGCCGTATTAATAAACTGACCCGGTGCCGGTACAAATTCAAACAAACTATTGGCAAATGCTGTATTGCCGGTACCGGTAACAGCACTTACCTGCACCGTAAAGCGCTGCTCTGTTTTGCCATTGGCATTACTGCCGGTATAATCAATAGTATAGGTACCGGCTTTATCAAAAACATACTTAAAGCTATCCGTTACGGATACTACATCGTCTCCTATTTTCCATGAGTGGGTTACAGCTTCCCCGCTGACTGCGGTTGCTTTTATTTTTACTGAGTCACTAACTTTTATCGTAAAGCTGGTGCTATTGGGCAAAAAAGAAATCTGCGGACCTTGTTGCACAGCTTCTTTTTTGCAGGAATAAAATGCACTACTCACAAACAGCATGGTGATGCATAATAAAATAAACTGGTTTTTTAATTTCATATCGATTGTTTTTTATTCAGGATTTTTTAGTGAGCAGCCGGTAAAAAAGCAAAATGCGCTGGTATGTTTCCTGTGGTTTGTGAAAATATTTTTTCACCTCTGGCATTAAACATATACAGTGTGCCGGATGAAACATAATCCCTGGCATCTGTCAGGTAAATATTCCGGCTATCCGGGTCTACAGCAATACCGTAGGGCGTCTTAATATCTTTCTCCGTTCCGTCTTTAATAAAATTGCCCGGTAATACTGTTTGCGTTTTTGTGTTAATAAAACTGTAGGAGATAGTTGTTTTCCCGCTGTTATAATTAAATTCCGAACCGATAACATACGCAGTATCTCCGCAAATGGCAATATTAGCTGCAGCCATCTCAAATGTTTTTACTACCGATTCGGTCTTTGTATCGATCACAAAAAGCCGGGAAGGTATGGTGTAATAATCGCCTCGGGAGGTAACATATAAATGACCGTAAGTATCTGCGACCAGCTTATCAAGGTTGATGGCAACATCTATATCTTTTATTCTTTTAAAGGAGGTAAGATCAATGACAGAAATGGTCCTTTCATAATCGGGCGGACTGTAACCTCCGGAATTGGCAATATATAATTTGCTGCCAACGATTGCCATCTGCTCCGGTTGCCGGCCTACCTGTACCGTTCTTGTAATGGTCAGCGCAGCAGTATCTATTTCGGCAATAAAACCATTAGGCGATCCAGGGCCTATAACAATGTCTCCATCATAAGCACTTACGTAAGCATGTCCGTTGGCAAACGTAACATTGCGGCAGTTCTTAATATCAATGGTCTTTATCCGCTTTACTGTTAACGCATCCACAATTTCTAATTTGTTGGAAGCATTTACAACAATGTACATTTTTGACCCGTAAATGCCTATATCGTTTCCCACATCCCCCAGGCCCTTTGTGGCGCCAGGGTTTGCAGCCCCGTAAATATTTTGATTATAATTTCCGCTTGTATAATCATAATAATCCAGTGAAGCCATGTTGGTGTTCATATTTCCCTCGTTTAAAAGATATAAACCGCTTATCGTTATCACCGGTTGGGCTATGGTATGCGTAATTGTAGGCGCTATTATTTTATCGTCTTTTCTGCAGCCAACTTGTAACAGCGCGGCAGTTGCCATTAAAATCTGAACAAAGCGTTTTTTCATTTCTATTTAGTAATTTATTGAAATGGTAAGCCGGTAGTTCCTTCCGGGCATGGGAAAATTCAGCACCACATCATAATATTGATTAAAAAGATTGTTGACCTCTACCCCAATAAGCAGCCGTCTTCCGGAAAAGAAACTATTTTTTTGCAGACCAATATCTGTTGTGTACCAGGGCTGCATATAATTCACAGGGATATTATCCGGCAACACATAGCGGCTACCTGTATAAATAAAACTTCCGTTCAGCAACCAGCTTCTCCATGAAAAAGAGCCATGTAAGGAGCCGCTGTTTTCAGGTGTGTAGGGGATCTGCTGATTAAAGGAACTTTCACCCGCCGTTTTGTTGATCGCCTGCTGCCATGTGTAACTTAAGCCGGCATTTACAGAAGCACTGTCCCCTATTTTCTTTACAAACCCAACATTTACATCCAACCCTTTAATGGCTACTTTTCCCAGGTTAAGCATCATCCACCGGAAAAGGTTTGCTGCAGGTACTGCTACTATTTTGTTGCTTACCTTATTATAGTACACATCGGCCTGTAAGGAAACAGTTGCGGATGATGACAGGGTTGCCGGCAGCCATGTAAATCCTGCGTCCAGCTGCCGGGTATATTCAGGTTGTAAAAAGGTATTGCCAATCTGGGTGTAATAAAGGTCATTGAAGGTGGGCATACGCAGGGATTCCTTATAAAAGGAGCGCAGCCGGAAAGGAAAATTTTTTACAGGTTGCCAGGAAATGCTGACGGCGGGCGATAATGCTGATCGATTTTGACCGGCCTGGTACTGTTTTACCGCATCCTTATAACTGGCACCCAATAAGCCGGCATTTGCAGAAACCCGGTTCCAGTTAAAGTTCGAATTAAATGCACCGATATAACTATACCGGGTAGGATAAGGAAAGCGGTACAGGTTTGCATCCAGTGTATTTACTGAAAAATCCGTTGAAAGGGCTAGCTGCCACCACCTGTTGATCTGATACCCCTGTGCAACAGAAGCATACCCTTCTTTCTGTCTGTAAATATTTGTAAGCGGCCCTGTTGTCATTATAAAATCAGGGTCAAAATATTTCGTATAATCAATGGAAAGTTTTGTATTGGCAACCAGGCTATAGCGGTCAAAACTGTTTTTATAAGATGCCTGTACAAAAAAATTCTTATCCCATAGATGTTGCGGACTGTAGTATTTGTTGGCCACTATAGCACCTGGCAGGCCCCTGTTGGACCCATAATAATATACTTTTAAGAATGCCTCGCCGGTTGTTCTTATTTTTTTCAGCAAAAAGGATTCCAGGCGAACTGCTGTAATAGCACCATTTCTCCGGGTAGCTGTAGTATCATATACGCCATTAGTGTAGCGATATTTATATTCGCCATTCGCGGTGACCATTTCGGCGCTTGTACTTAAAAATACTGCATCCGAAATTTTTTGTTGCCACAGGAAAGCCGGATTCAATAGTCCAAAGGAGCCTGTTTTCAGGCTCAGCTGGTAATGATGCTGTTCCGTACCTAAAAACAGCGGTCGTTTGGTCTGTAAATAAATGGCACTGGAAGCAAACTGGTTCAGCGCAGGTTGCAGCGCCTCCATGCTTCCTCCGTTAAACAGCTGAATGGTTTCAATATTATCCAGCGAATATTTGCCTAAATCCACCGTTCCGTTCTGGGCATTTACAATCCGTATCCCATCCAGCATTACGGCTACATGCTGAGTGCCCATGTTGCGTACATTAATGGTTTTTATACCCCCCACACCTCCGTAGTCCTTTAACTGGATGCCTGAGAAATAGCGTAATGCGTCTGCTACAGAAAAACTGTTCAGTTGCTGCAAGCGACTTCCCGTAAGGGTTTGAACGGGAGTGGTTGCCGTTAGGGAAAAGGAGGAGCGCCCGGATTTTATAATAATGCTATCCAGTTCCTTTGCGTTTAAAGAATCAGTTACTACCTGTTGTGCATGAGCAGGCAAAGCGTTGATGAAGCAAGTCACAACAGCCAGGAAAATCAATTTTCTGCAATAAGAACGGCTCATCACTATTTGAATTCATCAAACAGCTTTACCGGGAACAATAAGAAAACAAATGAGTAATGTGTACAGCACATTTGCGTTCAAGCCTTATTCCACGAAAGCTTAAATAAAAATTGCTTTGGCAGGTCTCCTGACTTATCCCCATTCTGAACGGCCTTCCCATGGCGCCTTGACGCCACAGTGACACTATTTGTCAAAATGTTGCATGGGATTTACAGTAGCGGGTCTGTTCAGGATTTGCACCTGATTCCCTTTTAATAAATGTTCCAGTAGCAGCGTGAACATTTAACCAATGCGCTGCAAAAGTAGGCTTATAAAGCAAGACGGCAAAACCATTTGTTGCAGGTTTTGCCGTCTTTATTGAAACCGGGTCACTGTTCTATTTCTTCTGAACCGGCTGTGGGTTAAAGCTGATATTCTTACGGATGGCATCCATAATAGCAGTAGCACCATTCCATGTACCCTGATAATAAAGCCCGTTCTGAAAAGAAGGGATAAAAATAGCAGTGATGATGTTATTTTTCTGATCATCAGGCAATAATTTCGCCACAAAACTACCGTAGTCAATTGCCACTTTGTTGAATGCTTTACTTACAGAAATGACCATTGATTTCTCAGCTTTCCCGTGCAAACCATCCCATTCCTTTAGCAGGGATTTGTTATTTTTTTCAAAATCGCCTGCCATTACCTTACCCGGCCCCAGTGTTACTATTTTGATCGGGATCAGATTACTACGTTCAAATAAATGCATCACGCTATCCAGCTTTTGAACCTCTACGGGAGAAAAAATCTGCTCAAAATCATATACCATATTCACATTGGCCGGGGTTGCCACAAACTGCTGCGGGTATTGCAATTTTACATCCCTGCCGTTTGCATTGCGCTGCGTAACCGCTTCATCCAGTTTTCTGGTTGGGCTACAGCCCATAAACACAGGAACCGCCGCAATTGAAAAAAGAAATAAACACAAACGTAGATACTTCATATGAATGAATTTTAAATATGCTGTTATAAAGACAAACTTAGTTTTTATATGAATACGACTCATTTATTTGTTGAATAAAAGCCGCAGGTAAAAAGAAGGCTTTGTTAATTTTTTACGCAGATCCACTTCATAGAACATACAGGACAATAGTTCCTGTACTTTTTTATTTTTTGCCCCCATGCTCATAAGAAAGTTAAACAGTACCGGGCGATTGGCCAGTCGTTGTATACGGGTACTTAGTCGCAGCTCAGCCCCAAAAACACGTTCTATTTCAGCATCATACGGCGCCAGGCCGGCAGCGGAAAAATCATTTGTTTGTACCGCTCTGGCAGCTTGTATTGCAGCCAGCCTTCCGGAGCCCATTGCATTGCCGATCCCTTCTCCCGTAAACGGATCTATAAGATGCCCGGCATCCCCTACCAGCATAAAACGGGGGCCGCTGCGTACTCTTTTTTTACTCCCTAAAGGCAACCCGTATCCGTCTATTGTACCCTGCAGGGTTGCTTTTTTAAACCGCTCTTTAAAAACAGGGTCCTCTGTTATAATACGGGCAAGCTCTTTTTTCAGATGAACTTTTCTTTGCTGTACAGTTTCACTCAGCATACCGATTCCTACATTTGCCGCCCCGTTTGGTAGCGGGAATATCCAGAAATATCCGGGCAACAGCGATTTCAAAAAATGTAATTCTATAAAATGCTGGGGATGCATGCCGGTTACCCCATTATAATAGGCGCGCAAACCGGCCATATAATGTTGGGGATCCATAGAAATACCGGCCACCTGTTTTGTAAAAGAAGCATGGGCACCACCGGCAATGATCAGCAGCGCTGCTTTTACCACCAATCCCTGACCATCACTAACCAGGTATCCGTCGGGTTGCAGCTCATATTTAATAATATTTTTCCCTTCAATAAGTTGTACATGCGGGCATCGTTTGATTTCCGCTACCAGGAAATGATCAAAATCCATTCTTTTACATACATAGCCGATCGGATGTTCCTGATGTGTTGAATTCGCTGCATCAAAATCTGGCCGGTAACCGATTTCCAGCACCTTTCTGCCCGGCGCGGCAAAACTTACGCCCCAACTGTTTACTTTGAATCCTGCACTGTTCAGCCGTTCCGCAATTGCCGGATCAATTCTTTGCAGGCAGGTCAAAACCTTACCACTCAAACCATCGCCGCAAACTTTATCTCTGGGAAACACTGCTTTATCCACCACTACGCAATCGATCCCATCCTTGTTTAACTGCAAGGCTGCTGTTGCACCAGCCGGACCGGCCCCGATAATACAAACGGTTGTTGAGATCATACTAATAAAAAAGGCCCACTTTTGTGAGCCTTTTTCGTATCTTTTTCAGATTATTGATTCAGCATCAGCGGCATTACCAGCATCAGCAGTTCCTCGCTCTCCTCCTGGTCTACCGGTTTGATCAGGCCCGCTTTTGTGGGCGTGCTCAGCTCCATATATACTTCTTCGCTATCTGTAGCATTCAGCATTTCAATGAGAAACTTGGCGTTAAATGCAATTACCAGGTCTTCCCCGTTGTACTGGCATTTCATGCGCTCATTACCCTCAAAACTAAAGTCTACATCCTGAGCGGCCAGTTGCAGCTCGCTGCCGCTGATGTTCAGGGCAACCTGGTAGGTGCTTTTGTTACTAAAAACACTTACACGGCGCAACGCCCCTAAAAATTCAATCCGGTTTACCGTTAGTTTATAGGGGTTTTCTGTAGGAATAACTACTTTATAATCCGGGAAACGTGCGTCAATTAATCTACAGCTCATCTGTGTGGTTCCGTGCACTACAAAGAAGTGGTTGCTGTTATAATTGATGGTGATTTCATCCTCATTATCAGGCAGTGCAGATTTTAAAAGATTCAGCGGCTTACGCGGCACAATAAAGGTATCCGTATTCGGGGAGCTTACGTCCGTTCTTTTATAGCGTACCAGCCTGTGCGCATCTGTTGCCACAAACTGTATCCCTTTTTTATCCAGCTCAAAAAATACGCCCGTCATCGCAGGTCTCAGGTCATCGGTACTTGTAGCGAACAGTGTTTTATTAATGGCCGTAACCAGCGCCGTAGACGTCATTGTAAAGCCGGAAGCATCATCGGCGGTTGGTTCCTTTGGAAAATTATCCGGATTTTCACCCATTACCTTATACTTACCATTATCACTGGTAATTTCAACCCCATAGCTCTTATCAATATTGAATGTAAGCGGCTGCTCCGGTATGTTTTTTAAAGAGTCGATCAGGATCTTGGCAGGAATACACACCCGACCGCTATCCTTTGCTTCCACCGGCATTTCCGTTTTCATAACCGTTTCCAGGTCGGTTGCCACAATAGTCAGTCGGTTTTTATCAATGTCAAACAAAAAGTCCTCCAGAATGGGCAATACGTTATTGGCGTTAATTACACCGGAAATGTTCTGAAGCTGTTTCAGTAATGCTGACGATGACACAATAAATTTCATCCGTATATTATTTTATGTTTTTATTCCACTTTGGCAAATGGTAGCAGCGAAACTACTATTTTATTACCTAATGTCTGAAAAATTCTGTCCCCATTTTCGGTAAAAATAGGGGGAAAAACGGCATTTTACGGGATCAGTAAATATCCCGCAAGATTTTTTAGGTAGTTGCATAAGGTTTAGTAACTTCCCCAACTTAAACAGGTTCTATGCTGAATAAGTTTATTAACTGGGTCAGAGGTAAAGAAGAACCCGCCGGTAAAGGGAATCCATCGATGGACTTTGGCCGCTATTCCGATAATAACAAGCAATCCGGAAAAGTGCGCCGCTGGAAAGATGCGGACCAGCTTTTTAAAGAAAAAAAATACGCAGCATCTGTTGACGCCTTTTTTGATTATCTGAAAGATGACGTAGCCGGAAACGTTACTTATATACGCGATGACAACCAGGTACGCTTCGAGTTTTACCAGGGATCCAAGATCATTCGCGGGGAAATAAAGGACAATCATTTATCCGCTGATGTAAA
>DASVMC010000662.1:0-1928 GCA_036384555.1 Niabella sp.
CCTGCAATTTTATTTTTTTAATAGAAAAATCCCGCTTTCCGGCCCTAGGCGCCATAACCGTATTCCTTTAAATACAATTCATTATCCCTCCATTTGGGTTTTACTTTTATGAACAGTTCCAGGAATACCTTCTGGTTTAAAAAGGCTTCAATATCCTTACGGGCAGCAGTACCGATCTTTTTGACCATGCTCCCCTTTTCGCCGATCAGGATCATCTTCTGTGTTTCCCGTTGTACAATGATATCAGCAATGATCTTCACAAGCGTTTGCTTCTCCTTAAATTCCCGGATCAGGACAGCTGTATGATAAGGAATTTCGTCCTGGGCCAGTTCATAGACCTTTTCACGGATCAGTTCACTTACAAAGAACCGGGTAGGCAGATCGCTGATATCATCAGCATCATAAAAGGGAGCCCCTTCCGGCAGCAGGTCCACTATCGGTTTTAAAAAATTATCATACTGTACTCCGGCCAGGGCGGAAATAGCAATGATCTTTTTTGCATACGGCTTATTGGCAAACCATGCAATTGCTTCTTCAATTTTTTCCCCGGAAGCTTTATCCACCTTATTAAGCACCAGAATACTGGGTACCCTAAGCCGGAGCGCCGAAAAGATGCGGTCACATTCTTCCCAGTTATCATTGATATCTACTATCAGTAGGGCCACATCAGCATCTTCCAGGGCGCTCTTCACCGATTGCATCATTTTTTCATGCAACTTGTACTGAGGCTCAATAATACCGGGGGTATCTGAAAATATGATCTGGTATTCTTTTTCTGTAAGTATTGCCTTAATCCGGTGCCGGGTGGTTTGCACTTTGTGGGAAACAATGGCCAGCTTTTCACCCATCAGGGCGTTCAGCAAAGTACTTTTGCCCGCGTTGGGTCTCCCAAAAATATTGACGAATCCGGATTTCATAAATGCAAAAATAGCTGAATTACGGATTAGCAGGAAGCTATCCAACCAAATTACCTATCGGTTTCCCCAATCTAAAGCAACTGCTAAAACTGTTATATCTTCATCATCAAAATTATTCATTCCACTATGAGTTTCGAATTACGACATCACATTGAAAGCATTGTAAAACTAACAGACGATGAGTTTGATCTGATCTTGTCTCACTTTAAAAGGATACATTTTGTTAAAAACCAGATAGTTGTTCATGAAAATAACAAAGTTGTTTACGATTATTTTATTATACAAGGATTGATGAAAGCTTCTTCCATAGATTATGAGGGAAATGAACATATTATTTACTTTGCTATTGAAGGCTGTTGGATTACAGACTCCCAAGCCTATCACCAGCAATTGCCTGCTACTTATTTAATAGACACAGTAGAACCAACCAAAGCACTAGCCATTAGTTTAGAAAACCTGGAAAAACTATGCAGAGATCTTCCAAAAATGGAATACTTTTTCAGGAAGAAAACAACTATGGAGCAGGTTATGCTCCAACGGAGAATTCTTTGCTTAATCAGTCATTCCGCAAAAGAGCGGTATGAAAGCCTGTTGGTACAATATCCAACGTTGATTCAACGCGTACCCAAAGTGTTGATTGCATCGTATCTTGGTGTTTCAAGAGAAACACTTAGCCGATTATCACACGTTTAATACGCTTTCTGTTTTATACAAAATGTGATTAATATCAATTTTAATGAAAGCAATTCACTTGAAATTTGTATAAATAATTAGTTATGCAATACAAAATTCTGGGGAAATCTGGTTTAAAGGTTCCCGTATTTAGCCTAGGGACAGGCACATTTGGCGGTACAAATGATTTTTTTAAGAAATGGGGGCAAACGGATGTAAAGGAAGCTACCAGATTGATTGACTTAAGTCTGGACTATGGTGTCAACTTCTTTGATACAGCAAATGTTTATTCGCAAGGAGCGGCCGAAGAAATATTGGGTGCAGCCGTAAAAGGCAGAC
>DASVMC010000663.1:0-6938 GCA_036384555.1 Niabella sp.
ACAGGTACTTGAGCAATGCGGAGCAGTTACCTACTGCAAAACCTCCGGCGCTTCCGGTCTCCATATATTCGTGCCGCTGAATAATAAATACAATTATGAACAGGTAAAGGATTTTGCGCACCTGGTTGCCATCAAGGTTACCGAGCTATTACCGGACACCACAACCCTGGAACGCAACCTGAAAAAAAGAGGCGACCGGAAAATTTATGTCGACTATTTACAGAACCGGAAAGGCCAGACCATTGCCAGCGCTTATAGCGTAAGACCTAAACCGGGAGCCACCGTTTCCACACCGCTGAACTGGAAGGAAGTAAAAAAAGGTC
Organism: Niabella sp.; assembly: GCA_036384555.1. Lineage (GTDB taxonomy): Bacteria > Bacteroidota > Bacteroidia > Chitinophagales > Chitinophagaceae > Niabella. Next base: position 324 of record DASVMC010000663.1, read on the forward strand.
TCCACCCTTCTCAGTTCACCATTCAGACAATCCCTAAACGCCTGGAAAAACTGGGCGACCTGTTTAAACCTGTTTTAGGAAAAGGCATAGATATATTAAAATGTATTAACAAAATTGCATAGCAATTATTGTCTGGTGTTGATTTTTATTCCCATCAGGTAGCTTTTCTTCCCAGGATCAGGGAAAGCAGAAAGAGCACAATAAATATAAAGAAAAGGACTTTTGCAATACCGGCAGCTGCTGATGCAATACCCGTAAAACCGAATACAGCGGCTATAAGCGCCACAACTAATAATATGATTGACCATTTTAACATAAAAAACAGTTTTAAGTTAATAATCAGCTCTTCCCTTATTCTATATCAATAACTATTCCAACAAAACAACAGCCGACGTCAAAGCGTTGATGCGTTCAGTTTTTTTGTATAGACTGAATTGCAGATTCAGTGTCAGTTCTTAATGCTCCTTTAAGCTGTATAAGCAGCAAAACTATTTATGCGCCCAGCCAGACCCTTACCGTAAAAGAGACCGGTTTATCTGCAATAAGCATTACCTTTGGAAAACACGTTTAATGCTTTATTAATTGTTTTTTCTCTATGCAACGCTCCCTGCAATTTATATTGACCATTAATGCAGGCTCTTCCAGCATTAAAGCAGCCGTATATGAACACAACAAAACCCTTCCCTTAAAATTGTCCTGCAAAATTGAGCATATAGGTACAAACAGCGCTACATTTACGGTCAGTGAAAACACCGGCGAAAACAAAACCGGCATAGCAGCCCCCAATTTTCATAAAGCAACAGCAGTGCTTATAAACTGGCTGAAAAAACAAGAATGGGCAACGCATATAGCTGCAATAGGACACAGAGTGGTTCATGGCATGCATCATACCCAACCGGAGCCTGTATCCGGCGCGCTGCTGAAGGAGTTAGACCAGATTGCCGAGTATGATCCCGAACACCTTCCGTCAGCAATAGCCATCATCCGTCTTTTAAAAAAGCATTATCCTCATATCCAGCAGGTAGCCTGTTTCGATACTGCGTTCCACACCACGCTTCCGGCAGTGGCTAAACGATTTGCCATTCCCGACGAATATTATCAGCAAGGCATCCAGCGTTATGGTTTTCACGGCATTTCCTATACCTACCTGTTGCAGGAACTGAAGCGGATCAATCCAACGGCCGCCAAAGGCAGGGTTATTTTTGCGCACCTGGGAAATGGCGCAAGCCTGGCGGCGGTAAAAAAGGGGAAATGCATCGATACCAGCATGGGTTTCACACCGGCGGGAGGCATTATAATGAGTACCCGCAGCGGAGATCTCGATCCGGGTATTACCGGGTACCTCATCAAAAAAAATAAAGATGTTGCCCGGTTTAATAACCTGATCAACCACCGGTCGGGATTGCTTGCAATTTCGAACCTGAGCGCAGATATGCAGGTACTCCTTGAACATGAAGCAACAAATCCGGATGCAGCCCTTGCGGTCGATCTCTTTTGCTACCAGATCAAAAAATTTATCGGCGCCTATACCGCAGCATTGGAAGGACTTGATGCGCTGGTTTTTTCAGGAGGCATCGGCGAAAATGCCCTTACTATAAGAAGCCGTATTTGTAAGGAATTACGGTATGCAGGCATTATTATTGATGAAAAAAAGAACAGACATAACGGTCCCGGGCTGTCCGCTCCAAACAGCAAGGTACAGGTATATGTTATTCCTACTAATGAAGAATTAATGATTGCGCGTATAACCGCGCAGTTATATGCAAAGCATAAGCTCTAAAACAATTATATATGCAGCCGTTCAACGACAAACCAGCAGCAGAAAATTTAGCAGAGGACCTGTTGCATAAAATGGACGCTTACTGGCGTGCCGCCAATTATCTTTCTGTAGGGCAGATCTACCTGCATGATAACCCGTTGTTGCGTGAGCCCTTACAACCGGAGCACATAAAAAAAATGTTATTAGGCCATTGGGGTACCACGCCGGGACAAAATTTTATTTATGTGCACCTCAACCGGATCATCAAAAAATATGATCTGGATATGATCTACATTTCCGGCCCAGGACACGGTGGCCCTGCGTTGGTCGGCAACACCTACCTGGAAGGCACTTATAGCGAGATCTATCCTGAAATAACGCAGGATGCAGAAGGGTTAAAAAAACTCTTTACCCAATTCTCTTTCCCCGGTGGGATTCCCAGTCATGTGTCTCCCGAGTGCCCCGGTTCCATACACGAAGGCGGGGAACTGGGTTATTCCTTAAGTCATGCATTTGGGGCGGTCTTTGACAACCCCGATTTAATCGCTGCATGTGTTGTTGGCGATGGGGAAGCAGAAACAGGCCCTCTTGCTACTGCCTGGCACTCTAATAAATTTTTGCATCCCCTTTCCGATGGCGTTGTGTTACCGATATTACACCTGAACGGGTACAAGATCGCCAACCCTACCCTGTTTGCCAGGATTAGCGATGAAGAGCTGGAGCAGCTTTTTAAAGGCTACGGATGGAAGCCCTATTTTGTAGCAGCCGAAATACCCACAGAAGCACATACTTTAATGGCCGGTACGCTGGATAAAATAATGGAGGAGATACGGCTGATAAAGAATACTGCCCGGGAAAATCCGAATGCCGGCAGGCCACGCTGGCCGATGATCATCCTAAAAACGCCCAAGGGATGGACAGGGCCTAAAATGGTGGATGGCCTTCCGGTTGAAGGAACTTTCAGAGCGCACCAGGTACCCTTAACAGATCCGGCAACCCATCCGGAGCACCTCAGACAACTGGAAGAATGGCTCAGGAGCTACCAACCGGAAGAATTGTTTGATGAAAACGGAACACTGCTACCGGAATTACAGGAGCTGGCGCCCTCAGGAGAACGGAGAATGGGCGCCAACCCGCACGCCAACGGAGGCAAGGTTTCTTATGACCTGGTTGTACCCGACTTTTCTGACTACGCATTTAAGTTAAAGAACCGGGGCCAGATGGGTCCCGGCGATACGTTGATTCTGGGGAGCTTCATAAAAGATGTGATCCAACTAAATAAGGAGCATAAAAATTTCCGGCTGTTCGGCCCCGATGAAACCCTTTCTAATAAATTAAATGCCGTGTTTGAGGTTACAGACAGGCAATGGGAAGGAACGATCATCGAAACAGATGAATTCCTGAAAAAAGAAGGCCGGGTAATGGAAGTGCTCAGTGAGCACCAGTGTGAAGGCTGGCTGGAAGGCTACACTTTAACAGGGCGGCACGGCCTGTTCAATTGCTACGAGGCATTTATTCATATTATTGACAGCATGTTCAACCAGCATGCCAAATGGCTGAAGGTAACGGCTGAACTGGACTGGCGCAAAAAATTACCTTCCTTAAATATACTGCTGGCTTCGCATGTATGGAGGCAGGATCATAATGGGTTTACCCACCAGGATCCGGGCTTTATTGATCACGTCATCAATAAAAAGGCCTCCGTAGTACGCGTATACCTTCCGCCGGATGCCAATTGTTTATTATCAGTCATGAGCCATTGCCTGCAAAGCCGGCACTATGTAAATGTAGTGGTAGCCGGCAAACATCCCGCTCCCCAATGGCTCAATATGGATGAGGCGATCGTGCATTGCACAAAAGGGATCGGTATCTGGCAGTGGGCAAGTAATGATGCAGACGCCGAGCCCGATGTGGTAATGGCCTGCGCCGGAGATGTGCCTACTTTAGAAACATTGGCAGCTGTTTCTATTTTAAGACAACGGATGCCGGATCTTAAGATACGCGTCGTCAATATTGTTGACCTGATGCGGCTGCAGCCGCAAAGTGAGCACCCGCATGGGTTGAGTGATACCGACTTTGATGCGCTCTTTACCAAAAACAAACCGGTCATTTTTGCTTTCCATGCCTATCCCTGGCTGATTCACCGGTTAACCTACCGGCGTACCAATCACCGGAATATCCATGTAAGAGGCTATAAGGAAGAAGGGACCATTACTACCCCCTTCGATATGACCGTTCTGAACCAGCTGGACCGGTTTGACCTGGTGCAGGATGTGCTTGACCGTTTGCCGCAGCTCGATAATAAAGCAGCTTATTTAAAGGAAGAAATGAAAGATAAACTGATTGCACACAGGGTGTATATTACAACCTATGGTATTGATATGCCGGAGATCAGGGACTGGACCTGGCCGCAGTAACAGAAACAGACGGTCTTTGCCTGGTATACCAGAAAAGAAAAAATGAATAAAGCGCGTACGGTTAAAGGAGGACAATAAAAACCGCATCCTGCATTTGCCTGTAGGCGGCCCCTCCCAAAATTTACTTTCCCACTTGTATTTATTTGGTTCCGCTTTTGTATCTTCGCCGCTATGCCTGTTGGAATATTTTTTTTCCAACAAGATTGACATTTAATGAATTGTAAACTTTTTTCTGAAAAGAAAAATTAAAAATGAACTATTAATGGATTTATTTATAATTATTTATATACTGGTAGGGATTGTATTGGGCGTGATAGCAGGAAAATTCATCTTTGCCAAAAATACACAGCAAAAAATTGACGAAGCCGAATTACAAGCCAAAAATATGGTGAAAGAAGCCGAATTAAAGGCTGAAACCATTCGTAAAGAGAAAGAACTGGAAGCAAAAGAGCGCTTCGTATCCCTGAAAGCAGCCCATGAAAAAGAGGTCAATGAACGGAACCGTAAATTATCGGAATCAGAAAACCGTATCAAACAAAAAGAGCAGTCGCTGAATCAGAAAGAAACAAATGCCGACAAGCAGATAAAGGAAAATGATGCGATTAAAGAAAACCTGAACCGCCAGATTGAGCTGGTCAACAAAAAACGTACAGAACTGGAGAAGCATCAGGAAGAACATATCCGCAGACTGGAAAAAATTGCAGGTCTCTCCGCTGAAGAGGCCAAAAGCCAGCTGGTAGAAAGCCTGAAAAACGAAGCGCAGACACAGGCCATCGGTATTCAGCAGGAAATTATTGATGAGGCCAAACAAAAAGCCAACAAAGAAGCCCGTAAAATCATTATTCAGACCATACAGCGTACTGCCGCAGAACAGGCTATTGAAAACTCAATTACCGTTTTCAACCTGGAAAGCGATGAAGTAAAAGGACAGATCATTGGTCGTGAAGGCCGGAATATCCGTGCGCTGGAAGCCGCTACCGGTGTGGATCTGATCGTGGACGATACCCCGGAAGCCATCCTTCTTTCCTGCTTTGACCCTTTGCGCAGGGAAATTGCGCGGCTGAGTTTGCAGCGCCTGGTTACGGATGGACGCATTCACCCTGCCCGTATTGAAGAAGTAGTGGAAAAAACACGCAAACAGATTGAAGAGCAGGTGATGGAGATCGGCGAACGCACCGTGATCGACCTGGGTATTCACGGATTGCATAAAGAACTGGTACGGATGGTAGGCCGGATGCGCTACCGTTCTTCCTACGGACAAAATCTTTTGATGCACAGCCGCGAAACAGCCAACCTCTGCGCCATCATGGCGTCTGAGCTGGGGTTAAATCCCAAACTGGCCAAGCGCGCAGGACTGTTACATGATATAGGCAAAGTTCCGGACGAGGAATCGGAACTGAGCCATGCTTTGTTAGGAGCAAAACTGGCCGAAAAATACGGAGAAAATCCGGCTGTGGTCAATGCCATTGCAGCCCACCATGATGAGGTGGAAATGCAATATGTGATCTCCCCGATTGTTCAGGCCTGTGATGCCATCAGTGGCGCCCGTCCCGGTGCCCGCAGGGAGATCATGCAGCAGTACCTGCAGCGGATCAAAGACCTGGAGAACCTGGCCACCAGCTATCCCGGCGTTGAGAAAGCCTACGCCATCCAGGCAGGGCGTGAACTGCGGGTAATTGTAGAATCCGACAAAGTATCTGACCAGGAGAGCGACAAATTATCTTTTGAGATCGCCCAGAAAATACAGACCGAAATGACCTTCCCCGGCCAGATCAAGGTAACGGTGATCCGGGAAAAGAGGGCCGTAAACGTGGCACGGTAAAAATACTTAGTATATTATCATAAAGCCCCGTTTAGTACGGGGCTTTTTTATTCCATATGCCACTTTATGGAATGATGAATTTTTAGCATTGTTCCGGCGAAAAAATTTTCGCCCATACTTAACTTGTAACTTTGACCCTTCTTTATGAGAAAGCAGCGATTTATCCGTTTACTGATATTGGGCTTATTATCCGCTATCGGTCCTTTTTCCATTGATATGTATTTACCGGGGTTCCCGGATATTGCAAAGGACCTGCACACCAATATCAGCAATGTTTCATTGACCCTTTCAGGTTTTTTTATCGGCATAGCAGCAGGTCAGCTGTTATACGGTCCCCTGCTGGATAAATACGGCCGTAAAAAACCCATGTGCATAGGTATTATCCTGTACATACTGGCTTCCTTCGGATGCATGTTTGCCACTTCTATTGAAATGCTGATCGCTTTGCGTTTTCTGCAGGCTATCGGGGGATGCGTGGGTATGGTAGGTTCCCGGGCAGTGGTGCGGGACCTGTTTGATGTAACTGAAAATGCCAAGATCTTCTCTTTGCTGATGCTGGTGGTGGGCATTTCCCCTATTATTGCGCCTACGGTAGGCAGCTATCTTTCAGCGGCTTT